>JBDTKD010000038.1:0-26338 GCA_039935515.1 Bradyrhizobium sp. | reverse complement strand
AGGATCGCGGCGGCAGGGTCAAGCCGATGCCGGTCGCGGCAGGGCTTTGAGTTGCTGCGATTCTGGCGGGCCACGATCAATACCCGCAACGGCCTCGCCTTTGCGATTCGTTCCGAGCAGGCCGTTCGCGAAGAACTGGTGGTGCTGGTGCTGGCGCTGCCGCTGGCGTGGTTGATCGGCGTGACCAACATGCGCCGCATCGAACTCGTCGCGGCCGTCGTCCTGGTGCTGATCGTCGAACTGCTCAACACCGCCATCGAAAAGCTCACCGACCGCCTCACCACCGACCATGATCAGCAGATCGGGCGGGTCAAGGACATGGGCTCCGCCGCGGTCGGCGTCGCGCTGGGCATGGCGGGCCTGTTCTGGATATTCGCCATCGCCGAGCGCATGGGCGCGGTCTGAAGCATGCAATTGCAGTTTGTCGCTGCGCAAGGCACCATCCGGTCATGACAGAACCCGCCGCCCGATTTGCGATCACGCTTGCCCAGCTCAATCCGACGGTGGGTGACGTCGCCGGCAACGCCGCGAAGGCGCGCGCGGCGCGGCTGCAGGCGCGGGCCGAGGGTGCCGATCTGGTGGTGCTGTCCGAACTTTTCATTGCCGGCTATCCGCCGGAAGACCTGATCCTGAAGCCGGCGTTTCAGGCGGCATGCCGCGCCGCCATCGAGGGGTTGGCGCGGGATACCGCCGATGGCGGTCCTGCTGTCCTGATCGGGACGCCGTGGGTGGAGGACGGCAAGCTCTACAATGCCTGTGCGCTGCTCGACGAGGGCCGTATCGCCGCGATTCGTTTCAAGGCCAATCTGCCGAACTACGGCGTGTTCGATGAAAAACGCCTGTTTGCGCGCGGCCCCGCCGCTGGGCCGGTGACCATCCGCGGCGTCCGGGTCGGCGTTCCCATTTGCGAGGACATCTGGCTTGAGGAGTCGACGGACTACGAAAACGTCGTCGAATGCCTCGCGGAAACCGGCGCGGAAATCCTGATCGTGCCGAACGGCTCGCCTTACGCGCGGGACAAGAATGATTTGCGGTTGTCGATCGCGGTGGCCCGCGTGACCGAAAGCGGGCTGCCACTGATCTATCTCAATGAAGTCGGCGGCCAGGACGAACTCGTATTCGATGGCGCCTCCTTTGCGCTGAATCCCGACCTGTCGGTGGCGGCGCAGCTGCCGGCTTTTGTGGAAAACATCACGACGTTGCGCTGGCGCAAAGACCAAAATGGCTGGCGTTGCGCCGGGCCGGTGGCGCCGGTGGTCGATGGCGACCGGGGCGACTACGCCGCCTGCGTGCTCGGGTTGCGCGACTACGTCCGCAAGAACGGATTTCCCGGCGTGCTGCTCGGCATCTCCGGCGGTATCGACTCCGCATTATGCGCGGCGATCGCGGTCGACGCACTGGGTGCGGAGCAGGTCCGCGGCATCATGCTGCCGTTCAGATTTACCGCCCAGGTCTCGCTTGACGATGCCGCCAGGCTCGCCAGCGCACTCGGCATTCGCTACGAGGTGCTGCCGATCGCAAAGGCCGTGAATGGCTTTGAGGAGATCCTGGCCGATACTTTCGCGGGACTGCCGCGCGACATCACCGAAGAGAATCTGCAGGCCCGCACCCGCGGCACCCTGCTGATGGCGATCTCCAACAAGACCGGCGCCATGGTGGTCACCACCGGCAACAAGTCGGAAATGTCGGTCGGCTATGCCACGCTCTATGGCGACATGAACGGCGGCTTCAATCCGATCAAGGACATCTACAAGACCGAGGTGTTCCGGCTCTCGAGCCTGCGCAATGCATGGAAGCCGGACGGGGCGCTCGGTCCCTCCGGCGAAGTCATTCCGGTGAACATCATCACCCGGCCGCCCACCGCCGAACTGCGGGAAAACCAGACCGATCAGGATTCGCTGCCGCCCTACGACATGCTCGACGCGGTTCTGGAGCGCCTGGTCGAGCGCGAACAGCCGCTCGCCTCGATCGTCGCGGCGGGGTTCGATCGCGAAATGGTGGCGCGGATCGATCGTCTGCTCAACATCGCCGAATACAAGCGGCGCCAGGCGGCTCCCGGCGTCAAGGTCACGCAAAAGAATTTCGGGCGCGACCGCCGCTATCCCATCACCAACCGGTTCCGCGACATGGCCACGGCGTTGCCCGAGCCGGACCATGCGCTGGTCGCGCCTGCGAGCCGCGGATCGGTCGATGCGTTTGACGGCTAGCGCAATTTCCACCTCAATGGCTTCATCCTTCGAGACGCATCGCTGCGCGATGCTCCTCAGGATGAGGTCTCAGACCCTCATGGTGAGGAGCGCGCCTTCGCGCGTCTCGAACCATGAGGCCTCGGGACAAGCAACAATGATTCGACCGAACTGGAAAACGCTTTAGATCAGCGCGCGGGGATGAAGGTTGGCCCGACGGTCCGGATCGTTTTGTTGTCCGGCGCCGCCGCGGTCGAATCTGCCGGGTTCGCCGGGGGCGCCGGCGCTGCTACGGTAGCCGGCGGAGTTCCCTTCCTGGCGGAAACCGCCTTCGCCGGCGGCCGCGACATCTTTTTCGCACCTTCTTCGGTCACGATGATGTCGCCCTGCTGTTCGGCGGCAGCCTTGTCATCGATGTTTTTCAGGGCGTCGGACCAGGTCTGTCCGGCAGCCTTGCACGAACAGGACGGATTGAACTCCTGGCGGTAGCGAAATGCATTGGGCGAGGACGCATAGGGTTGACCATTGATCGACACCGCCGAACTCATGTCTTCGCCGGGGTTGCGATAGCTGTAGAGCGTGGCGTCCGCCGCCGGACAGAGCGCCTTGCAGCTCTTCTCGTCATCGGGGAAACGCGCCGGCACGGTCGCGAACGAGATCGGAAAATAGAAACCGTCGCAAGAGCGCACGCAGACGGTGCGATAGGTGCCGGATTGCGGCCCGAGGTCGGCGCTTTGCGGCGCGCCCGGATTGCTGTTGCTGTTTCCCCCGAACAGATTCTGTAGAAAATTGCCCGGGCCCGACATGGCGTTGGAATATTGCGGTCCGCAATTATTCTGGGCGAGCGCCGCCAGAACCGAGCGGCGCTGGCTTTCGCGCTCGGAGCCGCCGAGGCCGCCGCTGCGCAGCCGCTCGAGGTTGGACGTGATCTGATCGAGATTCGCCCGCATCTGCTGAATCTGGTTGTTGACCGGACCGCATTGCGCCGACCGGCCATTGAACAGCGAGAAAAACCCGGAACTGTCGCAGCCCATGCGTTTCGCCTGCGCCGTGACGCGATCGAGTTCGGCCTGTTGCTTGGAGGCGGCATCCTGGTAGCGGCGGATCTGGTCGTCTCGGACGGGATCGCCGCTGTTGCTGCCGCGGTCGATGGTCGCCAATTGCGTTTCCAGCCGCACGCACATCGGATTGACCGGCGCGCCTTGCGGCGGGGGCGAATCTGGATCGTTCTGTGCGCGCGCATCGGCGCTGAACATGACGGCGCCGAGCAGCGCGGCGCAGGCCAGGATCGATCGGGTGAGGGCGACAAATGTTTCGAGCATATCCGGCCAATTGAGCGATTTCGCGCTGGCCGAGAAACCGCCATGGCGCGGCCAACGCGGCTCCCACATAGCCGCTTCTCGGGGCAGCGTCACGTCGTTTCCACGGCGCCGATGTGGCGGCAGGCATCCCTGATTTCTGTGTTCACGGCTGCGTTAGCGTTGACAGGTAATGGCGACGTATTCGTTGCAACCGGCGTGATTGCAGTTTCCGCGAATCGCCCTGGGAACCGACCCCGTTATTTCATCGGGATCGACGCGCCGATAGGACGTGGCCTGGGCGAAATCGCGCGACTGGCAATAGGACCGCGCGGCATGGGCGCCACATTTATCGCCGCGCGCCAGACACTGATCGATCCCGTACCCATCGGCCTGGTTTTCGACGATGAAGACGCGGCTGTCGGCCGATGCCGCCGACGCAGCAAGCAGAAACACACAGGCCAAAAACGAAGGGAGGAATCGCATGCTGCACCGCTGAATGAGAGGACGCCCCTCACTCGCTAGACCAAAGCGGTTAATAATGGTTAACCATGGTGGTCGGGGGCGTTTGGAGGCCGAAATCGGCTTTTTTGCGGCTCTTGACGCCGTCCCCCCGGCTGGACCATGGTAGGGCGCATGTACGGTTTCCTCGCCATTTGCGGCATTTGCCGCGAGATTATGGGCTAGCGATTCGCTGGCTGAGGCCGTCTTTTCTCTGATGAGATCACTGGACGCCCGGCCGCAAGGGACGGGATATCCATGGAACTGCGCCTCTACGATACCTTGACCCGGGAAAAGCGCAGCTTTGTGCCGCTCGATCCCGACAATGTGCGGATGTATGTCTGCGGGCCGACAGTCTATGATTTCGCCCATATCGGTAACGCGCGGCCCATCATCGTATTTGACGTGCTGTTCCGGCTGTTGCGGCAGCTCTACGGCGCGGAGCACGTCACCTATGTTCGCAACATCACCGACGTCGACGACAAGATCAACGCGCGCGCCGCGCGGGATTTTCCCGGCCTGCCGCTGAACCGGGCGATCCGCAAGGTCACCGAGGCGACCGCGGCGCAGTTTCATGCCGACGTGGCGGCGCTCGGCGCATTGCGGCCGACCTTCGAACCCCGCGCCACCGATTTCGTGCTGCCGCGCGCCGATGGCAGGGCCGACATGGTGACGCTGATCCGGCAACTGATCGCGCGCAGCCACGCTTATGAAGCGGGCGGTGAAGTTCTGTTCGACACCGCCTCGATGCCCGACTATGGCGCGTTGTCGGGCCGCAGGCTCGACGAGCAATTGGCCGGGGCGCGGGTGGCGGTCGACGCCCACAAGAAAAACCCGGCCGACTTTGTGCTGTGGAAGCAATCCTCCGCCGATGAGCCGGGATGGGAGAGCCCGTGGGGCCGGGGGCGGCCGGGCTGGCATATCGAATGCTCGGCCATGAGCGCCGCCTATCTCGGCGATGTCTTCGACATCCATGGCGGCGGTCTTGACCTGATCTTTCCGCACCATGAAAACGAAATCGCGCAGTCGCGCTGCGCGCATGGCACGAGCGTGATGGCGAACTTCTGGATGCATAACGGCTTCCTGAAGGTCGAAGGCGAGAAGATGGCGAAGTCGACCGGCAATTTTGTCACCATCAGGGAACTTTTGGTCGATTGGCCCGGCGAAGTTCTGCGCCTCAACATGCTGAAGGCGCACTATCGTTCGCCGTTCGATTGGACCCTGAAGGGATTGGAAGAAAGCGCGAAGACGCTCGACGACTGGTACGGGGCTGTGGCCGACGTCGAGGGCGGACGGCCTTCAGACGCCGTTATCGAGTCGCTTTCGGATGACCTTAACACCCCCCAGATGATCGCCTCGCTGCACGGTTTGCGAAACAGCGCGGCTTCCGGAGATGAACGGGATCGAGCCTCGTTTGCCGCCTCCTTGCGGCTTCTCGGTTTCTTGTCCGAAAGCGCAGCGGAGTGGAACAGCCGAAAACAGCGGGCAAGCGGCGTGGACGCGAAACAGATTGATCGCCTGATCTCGGAGCGCACTGCCGCCCGCGCGCGAAAGGACTTCAAGCAGTCCGATCGCATCCGCGATGAGCTTGCCGCGATGGGCGTCGTGATCAAGGATTCCAAAGAGGGCACTACCTGGGAGATCGCGCGATGAGCAAGCAGGTCTTTTCGTGATGGGACAGGCGCTGCCAACACCCGCCTTGCGGCCGTACCTCGCGGCGGATACGCCGGTGCTGGCGGCGATCTTCGTTGCCGCCATCGAGGAACTGACCGGCGAGGACTACACCGAGGCGCAGCAGCAGGCCTGGGCCGGTGCCGCGGATGACGAAGAACAGTTCGGCAGGCGTCTGGCCGGCGAACTCACACTGGTTGCGACGCTGCAGAATTCGCCGGTCGGCTTTGCCTCGCTGAGAGGCGCGAATCACATCGACATGCTCTACGTCCACCCCGGCGCGGTCGGGCAGGGCGTGGCGTCGATGCTGTGCGAGGCGCTGGAAAGGCTTGCCGGCAGCCGCGGGGCGCAGACCCTCACGGTCGATGCCAGCGACAACGCGCAGCCGTTTTTTGCCAAGCGCGGATACGTTGCCAAACAACGCAACAGCGTCACCGTCAATGGCGAATGGCTTGCCAACACCACGATGCAGAAGACGCTGGCCGAGAGCCCGGCGCCGGGAGTTCCGACATGAGCCGCGAACGCCTCTATCTGTTCGACACCACGTTGCGCGACGGCGCGCAGACCAACGGGGTCGATTTCACGCTGCATGACAAGCAGCTGATCGCCGGGATGCTCGACGAACTCGGCATCGATTACGTCGAGGGCGGCTACCCCGGCGCCAATCCCACCGACACAGAGTTTTTCGCCGAGAAGCCGAAATTCGCTCATGCCCGCTTCACCGCGTTCGGGATGACCCGGCGTCCGGGCCGCTCGGCCTCGAACGATCCGGGCCTTGCCGCGCTGCTGGAAGCCAAAGCCGATGCGATTTGCTTTGTCGCGAAATCCTCGGCCTATCAGGTCCGGGTGGCGCTCGGGACCAGCAACGAGGAGAACCTCGCCTCGATCCGCGACAGCGTAGCGGCGGCGAAATCGGCCGGCCGCGAGGTGATGCTGGACTGCGAGCACTTCTTCGACGGCTACAAGGAGGACAGTCAGTTCGCGCTCGCCTGCGCCAGGGCGGCCTATGATTCCGGTGCGCGCTGGGTCGTGCTGTGCGACACCAATGGCGGCACCATGCCGCACGAGGTCGAGGCCATCGTCGGCGAGGTGGTCAAGCAGATCCCCGGCGATCACGTCGGCATCCACGCCCATAACGACACCGAGCAGGCGGTCGCCAATTCGCTGGCCGCGGTGCGCGCCGGCGCGCGGCAGATCCAGGGCACGCTGAACGGCCTCGGCGAACGCTGCGGCAATGCCAATCTGTGCTCGCTGATCCCGACGCTGCGGCTCAAGCGCGAATTTTCCGATGCCTTCGAGATCGGCGTCTCGCCGCCCAAGCTCGCGACCCTGATGAAGGTCTCGCGCACGCTGGACGACATGCTTAACCGCGCGCCGAACCGCCATGCGCCCTATGTCGGCGAAAGCGCGTTCGTCACCAAGACCGGCATTCACGCGTCGGCGGTCCTCAAGGACCCGCAGACCTACGAGCATGTCTCGCCCGAATCGGTCGGCAACCATCGCAAGGTGCTGGTCTCCGATCAGGCCGGCCGTTCCAACGTCATTGCCGAACTCGAGCGGGCCGGCATTGCCTACGACCGCAACGATCCGAAGCTCGCGCGCCTGGTCGAGGAAATGAAGGAACGCGAGGCCGCCGGCTATGCCTATGAATCCGCCAACGCCTCGTTCGATCTGCTGGCGCGGCGCACGCTCGGCCGGGTGCCGGAATATTTCCGGGTCGAGCAGTTCGACGTCAATGTCGAACAGCGCTATAACTCCAACGGTCAGCGCGTCACCGTGGCGATGGCGGTGGTGAAGGTCGACGTCGCCGGCGAGAAACTGATCTCGGCGGCCGAGGGCAACGGCCCGGTCAATGCGCTCGACGTCGCGCTGCGCAAGGATCTCGGCCAGTACCAGAGCTTCATCGAAGGCCTCAAGCTGATCGACTATCGCGTGCGGATCCTCAATGGCGGCACCGAAGCGGTGACGCGGGTGCTGATCGAGAGCGAGGACGAGGCCGGCGAGCGCTGGACCACGATCGGGGTGTCGCCCAATATCATCGACGCCTCGTTTCAGGCGCTGATGGATTCGGTGATCTACAAGCTGGTGAAATCCGGCGCGCCGGCGTGAGGCTCGCAATGACGGAAAAGATGTCGGAGACTTCACATGCTCGATCATGTCTCGGTTGGCGTCGGCGATCTCGAGCGTTCCGCGCGGTTTTATGAACGGACGCTGGCGCCGCTCGGATTTTCGCGGCTGGTGACGCGGCCTGCGACCGTCGGCTTCGGCAAGGCCTATCCCGAGTTCTGGATCAATCTGCGTGCGGGCCTCGCGCGGGCAGAGCAGGGAAGCGGCACCCATATCTGTCTGCGGGCGAAATCGACCGCAGCGGTCGACGCGTTCCATGCGGCGGCGCTCGATGCCGGAGGGGCTTCCGGCGGCGCGCCCGGGCTGCGCCCGCATGATCGCGTGCGCTACTACGCGGCGTTCATTGTCGATCCCGACGGCCATCGGATCGAGGCGGTGACGTTCCCCGGCGACTAATATATAATGCAGTCGGCCCAATGGCCTCGTGGTTCGAGACGCGCGGCGTTGCCGCGCTCCTCACCATGAGGATCTAACGAGACCTCGTCCTGGGGAGCGCTCTTCGCGCGCGTCTCGAAGGATGAAGTCACGGTGCCGGAGTTATCTACAACCGCCGTGCCACTTCGGGGGTCAGTTCCTTGCTGCCATCAGGTGCTCGGCTTGCAGCGCTACGCAGCCGCGGCAGGATATCCTCGACCCGCTCTGCCTTGAGAATATTGACCGCCAAACTCGGCCGGATGAATTCCGTGGCGCGCATATGTGTAAACAGGTCGAGCAAGGGCTCCCAGAAGCCGTTGATGTTTGCGAGCAGGATCGGTTTGGAGTGACGGCCAAGTTGCTGCCAGGTCAGCTGCTCGACCAGTTCCTCTAGCGTCCCGATCCCGCCGGGCAGCGCGACAAAGGCGTCGGAACGCTCGAACATCAGCCGCTTGCGCTCGTGCATGTCCGGCGTGACAATCATCTCCTGGACACGCGTGAGCGGGAGTTCGCGCGATTTGAGGAACTCGGGAATGATCCCGGTAGCCGAGCCGCCATGATCCAGCACGGATTTGGCGACGGCGCCCATCAGCCCAAGCGAACCGCCGCCATAGACGAGGCGAACCCCGTTCTCGGCCAGCACCTTGCCGAATTCGACCGCAGCTTCAACAAATTGCGGATCGGTGCCGGGTCCGGAGCCGCAATAGACACAGACAGTATTGATCTTGCTCATGTCAGCCATGTGGCACTGCAGCGTAAAGGCGTCAAGCCTCGCAGGTCGTCCGACGCGACCGAGACTTGCTCCTAAATGCCGGAAACTGTGAAAGAATCGATTACGTGAGGGTGTGCACAGGGAGCAAACCGCCTATATGACGAAGCGAATGGAAATGATCGGAAAATTGCAGGCGGCTGCGAATCGGCGCGTGGCTTGGCTCCCGGACTTCAAGCGATGACGCACCATGATTTCCGGGGCCACGGTCCTGCAGGGCCTGTTGCCGACAGGTCGATCGAACAGGCGACCCTGATCGGGACGCTGGTGCATCTTTGGCCGTATATCTGGCCGGGCGATCGCGTCGATCTGAAGATGCGCGTGGTCTGGTCGGTGGTGCTGTTGCTGATCGCCAAGGTCGCGACGCTTGCGGTGCCGTTTACCTTCAAATGGGCGATCGACGCCCTGACCGGCGCCAATACCGCCCCGGTGCAGCCGTCGAACTGGACGATGTGGCTGATCGCATCGCCGCTGATCATGACCGCGAGCTACGGCGCGTTGCGGGTCCTGATGGCGGTGCTGACCCAATGGCGCGACGGAATTTTTGCCCGGGTGGCGATGCATGCCGTGCGCAAGCTTGCCTCCATCACCTTCGTGCACATGCACGAGCTGTCGCTGCGGTTCCATCTGGAGCGCAAGACCGGCGGCCTGACCCGCGTGCTGGAGCGCGGCCGGCTCGGCATCGAAGTGATCGTGCGGATGGTGATCCTGCAACTGGTCCCGACCATCGTCGAGGTGTCGCTGCTGATGGCGGTGCTGCTGTGGAAATTCGACTGGCGCTACGTGCTGGCGACGATGATCACGGTCGTGGTGTTCATGTATTACACCTACATCGCCACCGAATGGCGGATCGAGATTCGCCGCAAGATGAATGAATCCGATACTGAGGCGAATACCAAGGCAATCGACTCGCTGCTGAACTATGAGACGGTGAAGTATTTCGGCGCCGAGGAACGCGAAGCCAGCCGGTACGATCAATCAATGGCAGGTTACGAGCGCGCCAGCGTCAAGACCTACACGTCGCTCGCGGTCCTCAACACTGGGCAGGCGATCATCTTCACGGCCGGCCTGACCGCGACCATGCTGATGTGTGCGGTCGGCGTGCGCAGCGGGAAGAATACCGTGGGCGACTTTGTCATGGTCAATGCCATGATGATCCAGCTTTACCAGCCGCTGAATTTCATGGGCATGGTCTATCGCGAGATCAAGCAGGCAATCATCGATATCGAGAAGATGTTCGGCGTGTTGTCGAAGAACCCGGAAATCAAGGATATTCCGGGCGCCAGGCCGTTGGTTGTCACGACCGGCCAGGTGCGTTTCGACAATGTGCGCTTCTCCTACGATCCCGAGCGTCCGATCCTGCGGGGTCTCAGCTTCGATGTGCCGGCCGGCAAGACGGTTGCGATCGTCGGTCCGTCCGGGGCCGGCAAGTCGACGATCTCGCGGCTGCTGTTCCGGCTTTATGACGTTTCGGGCGGCCGGATCCTGATCGACGGCCAGGACATCCGCAACGTCACGCAGACATCGCTGCGGGCGTCGATCGGCATGGTGCCGCAGGATACCGTGCTGTTCAACGATACCATCCGCTACAACATTCACTATGGCCGCTGGGATGCGACCGACGCCGAGGTGGAAGAGGCGGCGCAGCTTGCCCAGATCGACGGTTTCATCCGGATGTCGCCGAAGGGCTACGAGACCCAGGTCGGCGAACGCGGCCTGAAATTGTCGGGTGGCGAGAAGCAGCGTGTCGCTATCGCGCGCACGGTGCTGAAGGGGCCGCCAATCCTCGTGCTCGACGAGGCGACCTCCGCGCTCGACAGCCACACCGAACACGAAATTCAGGGCGCGCTGGAACGGGTGGCGCGCAACCGCACCTCGCTCGTGATCGCGCACCGGCTCTCCACCATTGTCGGAGCCGACGAGATCATCGTGCTGGACCAGGGCCATATTGCCGAGCGCGGGACGCACGCCCAGCTTTTGGCAACCGGTGGACTTTATGCCAGTATGTGGAATCGGCAGCGCGAGGCGGAAGAGGCACGGGAGAGGCTGGCGCGGATCGCCGACGAGAACGAAGCGCCGAACCGGGTGCCACCGTCGGTCGACGATGCGCCGGCGACGCCGGCCGCTGCCGAACTGACGACGCCGGCCGCCGCCGAATGAATGCCTGAACCGGAAGGATTTGGTTCGGACTGAAGGATCGCTCCGATGTCGATTAGCAATTCGATCCGTGCGCAGATTCCGCCGATCCACCGCGAAGGCTACCCGTTCATCGGCGGCTTCGCGCTGGCGACCCTGATCTTGTTCTGGATCTGGACGCCGCTGGGCTGGATCGGAACGCTGCTGACCATCTGGTGCGCGCTGTTCTTTCGCGACCCGGTGCGGGTCACGCCGGTCCGGGAAGGGCTTGTCGTGGCGCCCGCCGACGGACGGGTCTCGATGGTCACGCAGGTATTGCCGCCGGCCGAGCTCGGCCTCGGCGACCGGCCGCTGCCGCGGATCTCGATCTTCATGAGCGTGTTCAACTGCCATGTGAACCGCAGTCCGGTCGCGGGACGGATCGACCGCATTGCCTACCGGCCGGGCACCTTCATCAATGCCGAACTCGACAAGGCGAGCGAGGACAACGAGCGCAACTCGCTGGCGATCTCGACGCCGAACGGCCGCATCGGCGTGGTTCAGATTGCGGGGCTGGTGGCGCGCCGGATCGTGTCGTTCGTCCGCGAAGGGCAGTCGATCGGCGCCGGCGAGCGGTTCGGGCTGATACGGTTCGGCTCGCGTCTCGACGTCTATTTGCCGGAAGGCACGCCATCGCTGGTCTCCGAAGGCCAGACCGCGGTCGCCGGCGAGACCATTCTGGCGGATTTCAAGCTTCCCGACGCCGGCCGCATTTACCGGGCGGATTAACCAGCATCCGAGGGCGCTGTCCCAATTAGGACAACCCCTTGATGCACGGCTTATGTATTTCACAATCCGAGATCGTGTCATCGTCACTTGCAATTAAAGCGCGATCCCGGCGGCGACCCGCTGGCGCGCGGCGGAGGCCGGGGCTGAGCCCGGTGACCGGCCGGTGACCGGGGCACGTCCGGCCGGTGACCGGGCCGGGGCAGGGGCACGGCCGGCCGGTCACCAGCCGGTGACCGGGGCCCTCCAGGGATGTCCCAAGAGGCCATTTTGCCGGGTCTGCGGCTGTGGGTTTGGGTGTGGGTACGAGTCGCTAGTGGCGTCTAACCATTGAAAATGCTTGGCGTTGGACCGGCTTAACCATCCCGCCCCTCGAACGGCCGTCGAACCCGCCACATGGCGGTGGGACCCCGCGCTTGCTATATTGGTGGGAGCCATGCAGATGCCCCCCGACCCCCGCTATCCGGAAATGCGCCGGCGCCGGTTCCGCCCGATCCCGGTGCGGATGCTGGTGCCCAACGTGATCACCTTGCTGGCGATCTGCGCCGGGTTGACCGCAATCCGGCTTTCCACCGAAGGGCGGATGGAATTGGCGGTGGCGGCGATTGTGTTCGCCGCGGTGCTCGACGGCCTCGACGGTCGCGTGGCCCGCATGATCAAGGGGCAGTCGAAATTCGGAGCGGAGCTCGACAGCCTCGCGGACTTTGTCAATTTCGGCGTCGCGCCGGGCCTCATTCTGTACTTCTGGCAGCTGCATGAATTGCACAATGGCGGCTGGATCGCCGCAATGGTTTTCGCGATCAGCGGCGGCCTGCGGCTGGCGCGTTTCAACGCCACCATGGACGATCCCAACAAGCCGCCGTTTGCGGCAAACTACTTCACCGGCGTTCCCGCGCCGGCCGGCGCGATCACCGTGTTGCTTCCGATCTATCTGGCATTCCTCAGCATACCGCAGCCGCCGGCGATCCTGACCGCGCTGTATACCCTGACGATTGCATTCCTGATGGTGTCCCGCCTGCCGGTGTTTTCAGGCAAGACCGTGCGCATGCGCGTGCCCCCGGAAATGGTGCTGCCGGTTTTCGTCTCCGTGGTCTTCTTCATCGCGCTCCTGATCAGCTATCCCTGGTACATTCTATCGGCGGGTTCGGTGCTGTATTTGTTGAGCCTGCCGGTGGGATGGAAATCCTACCGCGATCACGCCCGCCGGGCCGCGGCGCAGGCCGCAACGCCTGCCGATGCGGCTCCGCCCGATCCTGCGCCGCCCTTTGCCCCGGCTACTTCCGAACAGGACAATCGGCCGGCTCGGCTGAACTGAGCCGATCGTCCGGCCGCCTCAATCGATTCACCGGTCCCGGCCATGGCTGCCATGACTGACGATCGAGTTGGGTTCGATGGCAACGTCGGCTATAGGGCTGCCAATGCGGCTTCAAGAGCCGGCCGCGACGGGACCGAGGAGAGCAATGCCGTGACGACATCCGCATCCGCGCCGCTGCCTGCTTCGCTGCTTGAAGCGCTGGCACGTTACGACACGCCGACGATCTGCAACGCGATGGAAATCGTGGCGCCGGACCGCCGTCTGGCCGGCTACACCACCAAGCCGCTGGTGTGTCCATTCCCCGATCTGCCGCCGATCGTCGGTTATGCGCGCACCGTGACCATCCGCTCCGTGCTCGCCTCCGGCCTTCCAGCCAACGAACAGCAGAAGCGCCGGATCGCCTATTACGAATATGTCGGCACCGGCCATGGTCCGCGCATCAGCGTGATCCAGGATATCGACGGCGCCGATGTCGGATACGGCGCGTTCTGGGGTGAGGTTCAAAGCTCGGTGCACAAGGCGCTCGGCTGTCTCGGCGTCGTCACCGACGGCTCGATCCGTGACATCGCACAGTGGGCGCCGGGCTTCCAGGCCCTTGCCGGTTCGATCGGACCCTCACACGCCCACGTCCATGCCGAAAGTTTTGGCGGCGAGGTTCGCGTCGCCGGGATGACCGTGCGCTCGGATGACCTCATTCATGCCGACCGCCATGGCGCGATCGTGATTCCGCACGACGTCGCCGCCAAGCTGCCCGATGCCGCCGAACTTTGCGGCCGGCGCGAGACGCCGATCCTGGAAATTGCCCGCAGTCCCGACTTCACGCTCGAGAAACTGAAGCAGGCATTGCAGCGTTCTGCCGAGATTCACTGACGGGATCACCGCATGGCGATCAGTGACAAAATTGGGTTGAATCGCCGGTGGCCTCGTGGTTCGAGACGCCCGCTGCGCGGGCTCCTCACCATGAGGGTCTGACAGACCTCGTCCAGAGGAGCGGCCATTTGGCCGCGTCTCGAAGGATGAAGCCACGTTGCTGGACGACGCTTAGTTCACTTGACGAGATGGAAGGCGCCGTCCTTGACTTGAATCAGGAATGCCGACCGCTCGTCATAGCCGTTGTGGTTGTCCGGCGTCATGTTGGAGAGGCCATTGTTGAGCGCGAGATCCTTGGTCTTTTCGATCTCGTCACGCAATGCGGCGCGGAATGCTTCGGTGCCGGGCTTGGCCACCTTCAGCGCCGCCGGAATGGCGTGCTCGACCAGGGTCATCGAGTCCCAGAGGTGGGCGCCGAAGATCGAGGGGACGGTTCCGTTGGCGGCCTTGTAGGCGTCGATGAAGTTCGCCGTGGCTTTGTGGAACGGACTGTCGGCCGGCAGATCGTTGACGATGGTGAAGGCCTCGCCGGTGAAGATCGCGCCGTCGACGTCCTTGCCGCCGAGCTTGATGAATTCCTCGGTGGCAACCCCGTGGGTCTGGAAGATCGGTCCCTTGTAGCCGCGCTCGCGCAGCGCCTTTTGCGGCAGCACCGCCGGGGTTCCGGCCGAGGCGATGAACACCGCGTCGGGCCTGGTCGCGATCACCTTCAGCGCCTGGCCGGTAACGCTGGCATCGCTGCGGGCGTAGACCTCATGGCCGGTCAGCGTGATGCCGAGCTTGGGCGCGGCCTCGCTCAGCACCTTGTAATAGCCTTCGCCATAGGCGTCGGAGACGCCGATATAGCCGAGCGTCTTGACGCCGGTCTTGGCGATATATTTCAGGATGGCGTTGGCCATGATGTCGTCGTTCGGCACCACCTTGTAGACCCATTTGCGCTTGGCATCCATCGGTGTGACCAGAACGGCGGCCGCGGCCATGGTCATCAGCGGTGTCTTGGCCTCCGCCGCAATGTCGATCAGCGGCAGGCTGACGGGGGTGAGGGAGGAGCCGATCAGAACGTCGACCTTCTCCTCGGCGATCAGCTTGCGCGCGTTCTGCGCGCCCTTGGTCGGGTCCGATTCGTCGTCGAGCGGAAAGTAAGTGATCTTCTGTCCGGCGATTTCCTTCGGCAATGCGGCCACGGTCTTGCTTTGCGGCTGGCCGAGCGCAGCGCCCGGTCCGGACGCGCTCATGGTGATGCCGATCTTGATCTGCGCATGCGCGCTGCCGACGCCCAACAGCGTGGCCAGCACGATCATCCAACCCTTGTTGCGTAACATCATCTTCTCCCTTTGTTTGTTGTTATCCTAATACTCGTTTCCGCCGAGGCCGAGATAACTTTCGACCAACCTTGGATTGCGGGCAATTTCATCCGGCGACCCCTGCGTGGTGATGGCGCCGAGCTCCATCACATAGGCATAGTCAGCCACTTCGAGCGCGGCGCGCGCGTTCTGCTCCACCAGCAAAATCGAAACGCCGCTCTTGCGCAAGTCGGTCAGGATATGAAAGACGTCGCGCACGATCCGCGGTGCGAGCCCCAGGCTCGGCTCGTCGAGCATCAACAGCGTCGGCCGCGCCATCAGCGCGCGGCCCATCGCCAGCATCTGGCGTTCGCCTCCGGACAGCGTCCCGGCCAGTTGCCGCCGCCGCTCCTTCAACCGCGGCAACCGCGCAAAAATCTGCTCCAGCGTCTGGTTTCGCTCGGCCCTGGGTCGCCGGAAACCTCCGAGCAGCAGATTGTCCTCGACCGGCATGTCGGCGAACAGTTCGCGCCGTTCCGGGACCAGGCAGAGACCGGCCTGCACGCGGTTTTCCAGCGTCACCGCGTTGATCGCGTGATCGCGGAACCCGATATGGCCCTTCGACTTCAAAAGTCCCATGATGGCGTTGAGCAGGGTCGTCTTGCCGGCGCCGTTGGAGCCAATCACGGTGACAAGCGCGCCTGTTGCCACCGATATCGAGACATCGTGGACCACCTGAGCGCGCCCATAGGACACGCAGAGACCGCGGACATCCAGCAAAGGCGTTGTCACGATACGCCTCCGAGATAGGCTTCGAGCACAACCGGATCCTGCCGGATATCGGCGGGGACGCCTTCGGCGATCTTGGTGCCGAAATCGAGCACCACCAGGCGATCCGCCAGGCTCATGACGAAATCCATGTCGTGCTCGACCAGCAGCACGCTGATTCCCTCGGTGCGGACTTCGCGCAGCAGACGCGCCAGCGCCTTCTTTTCGCCGACGCGCAATCCGGCGGCGGGCTCGTCCAGAAGCAACAGCACCGGATTGAGACACAGGGCGCGTGCGACCTCGACCAGCCGCAACTGACCGAGCGCCAGCGTACCGGCCGGCTTGAACGCGACATCGGCGAGCCCGACGCGATCGAGCTGGCGCTGCGCATTGGCGAACAGCAACGCCTCTTCGGCGCGGTCGAGCTTGAGGATCGAGCGCAGCAATCCGGCGTGTCCGCGCAGATGGGCGCCGAGTGCGACGTTCTCGATCACGCTCATGTCGGCGACGATTTCGACATGCTGGAAAGTGCGGCCGAGACCCAGTGCCGCGGCGCGTTGCGGCGTCTGCGCCCGCAGCGGATGTCCCTCGAATTCGATTCGGCCGGAACTGAGCGGAAACACGCCGGTGATGAGATTGAACGTGGTGCTCTTGCCCGCGCCGTTGGGGCCGATCAGACCGATGATTTGCGCGCTGTCGACCTCGAAGCTCACGTCGTTGACGGCGACCAGTCCGCCGAATGCTTTGCGGGCCGACTGCGCTTGCAGCAGAGGTGTCCCCGGAGGCGGCAGTTGCCGATCCGGCAGCCTCCGGTCGCCGACCGGCATTGGCGGCGACGGCGGCGGGGGAGGGCCAAACAGGATCGGCCATATTCCGCCGGAAGCGGTTTGCAGGATCAGCACCAGAATCGCACCGAACGCCACCGTCTCGAAATTACCGGTGTTGCCGGTCAGCCATGGCAGCAGGTTCTGCAGCTGATCGCGAAGCACGGTGATGCCGGCCGCACCGAGAATGGCGCCGTAGACCCGGCCGGCGCCACCCAGCACCGCCATCAACAGATATTCGGTGCCGGCATTGATGCCGAAGGGACTTGGCGAAACCGAGCGCTGGAAATGCGCATAGAGCCAGCCCGCCAATCCTGCCAGCATTGCCGCATAGACAAACACCATCAGCTTGGCCGCCGAGGTATTGACGCCGAACGCTTCGGCGGCGCGGGTGCTGCGCCGGAGCGCGCGGATCGCGCGCCCGATGCGGCCGCCAAGCAGGTTTTGCGTCGCGATCACGGTAAGCACGACGGCGATCCAGACCACCACGAAATATTCGCGCGGATCGGTCAGCGCATGGCTGCCGATCCGCAGCGGCGGGATGCCGTCCAGCCCGTCATGCGCGCCCAGCCAGCCGACATTGCCGAACAGATAGAAGAAAGCGATGCCCCAGGCGATGGTGCCAAGCGGCAGATAGTGACCGGAAAGCCGCACCGTGACCGCGCCGATCAGGGCGGCGGCTCCCATCGTCACGACGAGCGAAGCGGGCAAGGTCAGCCACGGCGAGATGCCGAGATGCAGCGTGAGCACGCCGGTCGTATAGGCGCCAAAGCCGACAAAGGCCGCCTGTCCGAACGAGGTCATGCCGCCGACGCCTGTCAGCAGCACGAGACCGATCGCGACCAGGCTGGAAATGCCGATGTAGTTGAATAGCGTGATCCAGTAATCCGGCATCAGGCCGGTGAAAGGCAGGATCAGGATCGCGGCTGCGCAGAAGCCGGCGATCAACGGTCCGCGCGACGGCTTCATTCCGTCTCCTCGGCATGCGGCGCATAGACCGAGCGCCATGCCAGCACCGGAATGATCAATGTGAATACCAGCACTTCCTTAAAATTGCTGGCCCAGAAAGAAAACAGCGCCTCGGCAAATCCGACGCCAAGGGCGGCAACCACCGTCAGCGGATAGCTCGCGAGCCCACCCAGGATCGCCGCGACGAACGCTTTCAGCCCGATCAGAAATCCGCTGTCGTAGAACACCGTCATCAGCGGGCCGACCAGGACGCCGGAGATGGCACCGAGAAGCGCGGCCAGCGCGAACGCGATTTGTCCGGCGGCGGAGGTCGGGATTCCGACCAGCCGGGCGCCGATGCGGTTCGACGAGCAGGCGCGCAGCGCCTTGCCGAGCAGCGTGCGGCCAAAGAACACCGCGAACAGCACCAGTAGCAGCGCCGTGACGATCAGCACCGCGACGCTTTGTCCGGTTATGACGAGACTGCCGAGCGAAAACGAGGCCGAGGACAATGGTGTGGTGCCGGTGCCCTCGGGGCCGAAAAACAGCAGGCCCAACCCGGTCAACGAAAAATGCACGCCGAATGCGGCCATCAACAGCACCAGCACGCTGGAATGGGCGATCGGTTCGAAGGCGATGCGGTAGATCATCGGGCCCATCGGCGTGATCAGCGCGATCGCAAGCAGAATATCCGCCGCCTGGCCGAGTTTCATCGGCGCCAGGGTTCGCGTCAGCAACAACAGGGCGATCGGCAGCACCAGATCGAACAGCGCGATTCTGGCCACGCGACGGACGCTGAGCTCACGGAAATGCCGCACCCCTTCGGACAACGCGGCGAGGCCGCCGAGCGCCAGCAACAGCCATGGCGTCGACGGCACACGGCCGTTTTCGAGGGCCGCGATGGTCAGCGCCGTGAAGGCCACAAACTCGCCCTGCGGTACCAGGATCACCCGCGTCACGGCGAATACCAGCACCGTCGCGATGGCCACGAGGGCATAGACGGCGCCGTTGATGATACCGTCCTGCAGCAGGAACAGGAAAATGGTGGCGTCCACGCGCGTCTAACTCCCGGCAGGCGCTGGATCGGAGGGGAAGTCGCCCCGGGGCGCGCTGGCTTTTTGCTGCCGCCAAGTTCACCAACCGCCTGGCTAATTCAAGCGGATAGTTTGGCGCAGCTTGCACTGGATGGCTTCGGGATAGCGAGGCCTGTCAGCGCCGCCGGAATGTCTCGACGATTCTGGCCAACGCCGGTCCGATGGCGGCGAGTTCGTCCTGGTGGATTTTGGAGAGTTTGCGCAGCCGGCGCTCGCCCTCCTTGGTCAGTTTCAGCAGCACCCGTCGACCGTCGGTTTCATCGATGCTGCGGCTGATCAGCTCACGTTTTGCCATGCGATCCACAAGCCCGACGGCGGTGTGGTGCTGGATGAGAAGGAAATCCGCGAGGTCGCCAACGGACAGCGGATCAAGGTTCGAAAAACCCCTGATCGTCAGCAGCACCTGATGCTGCTGAGGCGTCAGACCGGCCTGAAGGGCCGCCGCCGTGCTGAAGGCCTGAAATTTCCGCAGCTCAAAACGGAATTGAGCGAGGGCTTCGTAGTCCACCGCCTCGTCAGGCTCGCGATGGGCCTGCGCTTCCACCGCGGGGGCCTCCATCGGACGTCGCGGCTTTCTCTTCGACGTGGCCATCTCGCATTCTCCTGCGGCGGGTTCTCGCCATTTTCGCCGCTACCGCAGTGCACAATGGACGTTCGGTTATATCGCAATCCGATATAAATTCCGATGTAAATTCGGGCGCGTGCGACGAAAGTGACATTGACACGGACGTCTATCGTGAAGCGATATGGCGCCCGATGCGGGCACGCAACTTGCGCCGTACTGAGCGCCAGCGTCTGCGCGCTACATACTCTGAATGGCCGACGATAGTCGGGTACATCACATTATATATTTGGGAGGACCGGTAGTGAAAAACCTAGTTGTCGGACGAGATTCCGGCCTCGTTGTATCCCGCCGCACGCTTCTGCAGACCGCGGCCGGATTGGCGGGCGGAACGATGCTGCCCTTCGGGATGCCCTACGCGTTCGCCGAGGATCATCCGGCGATCGGCACCTATCCAGCCGGTTCCTCCGGCTCCTCAGTGTTCATCGGCGTTGCCGTGCCGCGGACCGGCACTTATGCGGTGCAGGGAGAAGACGAGCTCAAGGGCTGGGAGCTCGCGGTAGAGCACATCAACAGCGGCAATGAGCTGATCAAAAAAATCTCGCCCAAGACCACCAAGGGCGTGCTGGGCAAGGAATTGAAGCTCGGCGTCGCCGACTCCGGCGCCAAGCCGAACGACGCCGTGCAGGCGCAGCAGCGCTTCATCTCCGAGAACAAGGCGATCCTGATGACCGGCTCGACCTCGAGCGCGGTCGCGGTGGCGCTGAACAAGCTCGCGCAGCGCGAAAAGGTGCTCTACGTAACCGGCATTTCCGGCTCCAACGACACCACCGGCAAGGACTGCGTGCGCTACGGCTTCCGCCAGAATTTCTACGGCCAGACGGCGGCCGCCGCGATCGGTCCGATCATGGTCAAGAACTTCGGCAAGAACAAGAAGGCGGCCTATCTGACCCCGGACTACACCTATGGTCATACCGTCACGAAGTCGATGCAGGACTATCTGGCCACCGCGGGCTGGACCACGGCAACCAACCAGGTCGCGCCGCTCGGCGCCCCCGATTATTCGTCCTATCTGCTCAACGTCGCCAATTCCGGCGCCGATGTGCTGATCAACGTCAATTGGGGACACGACGCCGTGCTCTCGACCCAGCAGGCCAAGCAGTTCGGCGTGCTCGACAAGATGAAGCTCGTGGTCCCCTACCAGGTGCCGTTCATCGCGCGGGAAACCGGCGGCCTGATGCAGGGGGTCTATGCCGCCACCGACTACTGGTGGACGATCGAAGACAAATATCCGCTGGCCAAGATGTTCAACGACGCGTTCGACAAGAAGTATGGCTACAAGCCGGAGTGGGGTGCGGCCAATTCCTACATCAGCTTCGCGCATTGGGCACACATGGTCGAAGAGGCCGGCAGCTTCTATCCGCCGGACATCATCAAGACCTATGAAAAGGGCGAAACCATCCCGTCGCTGGTGGGCGATGTGCATTACCGCAAGGAAGATCACCAGTGCGTTCGCCCCGTCATCATCGTCAAGGGCAAGCTGCAGAAGGACATGAAGAGCAAGGAAGACTACTACGACGTGATCGAAATCGTGCCCGGCGAGGGCTTGATGCAGAAGCCTGACGCGTTCGGCTGCAATCTCGGCGACTATACCTGAGCGATCTCTGAAAAAAGGCGCCGCGGCATTTGGATGTCCGCGGCGCCATTTTTTGCGTCCGTGCGCTGGATTGCGTGATATGGTTGTAACCACGCCGCCCTGTGATTGCATTTCATGATTAGTTGGCCGAATTTCATCTCACAGGTATTCAATGGGTTGGCGCTCGGTGCCTTGCTGGCGCTGATCAGCTCCGGGCTGACCATTATCTACGGCACGCTCGGCGTGCTCAACCTCGCGCATGGCGCGATGTTCATGATCGGTGGTTACGCCGGCTATGTCGCTTTTGAATATACCGGTTCGTTCATCGTCGCGGTGATTGCCGGCTCGCTGTTCGTGATGATCCTGGGCGTGGTGATGGAGCGCGTCATTATCCGTCACTTCTATCACCGTCCGCATGAGGACCAGCTCCTTGTCACCTTCGGGCTCGGCATCTGCTTCGTCGAGCTGGTGCGGCTGTTCTTTTCCAGCGAGTCGAAGCTGGTGCCGCCGCCGCCGCTCTTCCAGGGGATCACCTCGCTTGGCTTCATGTATTACCCGACCTACCGTCTCGCGGTCGTTGGTATCGTCGCGATTGCCCTTGGCGCGCTGTTCGTCGTCCTCTACCGCACGCGGCTCGGCATGATCGTGCGCGCCGGCATCGAGGATGCGGTGATGGTCGATTCGCTCGGCATCAATGTCCACCGCGTCTTCATGATCGTGTTCGGCATCGGCGCGATGGCCGCCGGCTTTGCCGGCATTGTCAATGCGCCGGTTGTGTCGCTGACGCCGGGTGTCGGCGACGACATCCTGGTGGAAACCTTCGTGGTGGTGGTGATCGGCGGGGTCGGATCGTTTCCGGGCGCCATTCTCGGGGGGCTGATTGCCGGGGAAATCATCAGCGTCACCTCCATGTTTAACCCCGGCTACGCCTACGTCATGCTTTTTGCGGCCATGACGCTTGTGCTCGTGGGGCGGCCGCACGGCCTGCTTGGCGTGCAGGGCCGCGAATGAACGTAGTCATCTGATGCTCAAGCAACGCCCTTTTTTGATCGAGACGCTGACGGCGATCGGCCTGATCGTCGCGCCGTTCGTGCTGCCGCATATCGGGTTTGCACCCAATACCGTGAACCGGATCCTGGTCTGGGGCCTGTTCGGTCTCGGCTTCGACATCCTGTTCGGCTTTACCGGACTGCTGTCCTTCGGCCAGTCGGCATTCTATGGGACTGGCGGTTTTGTCGCGGCCTACCTGCTCACCCGCGCGGGATTCCCCAACGTCTTCCTGGCGCTGGTGATCGGCATGGTTGCGGCCGCCGCCGTTGGCTATCTGGTCGGACTGATCGCGCTGCGGCGCACCGGCATCTATTTCGCCATGATCACGGTGGCGATCGCCGAGGTTTTCTTTTTTGTTGAATTCAATCCGCTGGCGAACTGGACCGGCGGTGAAAACGGCTTGCCCGGCGTTCCGACGCCGAGCTTCAATCTCGGCTTCACCACCCTTCATTTCACCACCGGTTGGTCGCTCTACCAGTTTCTCGCCTTGTGCTATTTTGTCGGCATCGTCATCGCGCTGCGTATCGTGCGCTCGCCTGTCGGCGCGATCTTCAGCGCGATCCGCGACAACCCGCTGCGCGCGACCGCCGTCGGTCACAATATTCACGGCTACAAGCTGACGGCTTTCGTGATCGCGGCCGCTTATGCCGGGTTCGCCGGCGGCCTGCTCGGCGTGCTGCAGGCCTTCATGCCGCCCGATGCCTTCACCTTCGACACCTCGGGCCAGCTCGTGATGCAAACCGCAATCGGCGGCCGGGGCACGCTGTTCGGCCCGCTCGTCGGCGCCGCGATCTGGCTGTTCCTGCAGGACTTCCTGCAGGCGGCGCTCAATCTCGGCGCGGCGTGGAAACTTGTGCTGGGTGTCGTGTTCGTGCTGCTGGTCTGTTTTCTGCGCCGCGGCATTATCGGCGGCCTCGAGGATCTTTACCGCTGGATGGCCGGCAGGCGGCATTCCGAGCGGGAAAAGCCGGCGGCTGCGGCTGACGCCGCTGCTGCGGACCAACCGAAAATCGCCGAAGTCGCGGTTGCCGGAAACTCGCCACCGCCGGCGCGGCATCGCGATGGCGACGGCCCCTCCGGCCCGATCCTGCAGGCGACCGGCCTCACCAAGCGCTATGGCGGCCTGTTCGCCAACAGCAATATCGATTTCACGGTCAACCACGGCGAACTGCGCGGCATTATCGGCCCCAACGGCGCCGGCAAGTCGACCTTCTTCAAGATGCTGACCTGTGAAGTTGCGCCGACCTCCGGCAAGATCGTGTTCGAGGGGCGCGACATCACCGGCACCAACGTTACCGACGTGTGCCAGCTCGGCCTGACCAAGAGCTATCAGGTCAACCAGCTGTTCACCGGCCTCACGGTCCGCGACAATGTCGTGATCGCCGCGCTCGCCCAATTGCGCGGCAAGTTCCGGCTCGACTTGTTCCGAAGCGTGGATAATATCCCGGAGTTGAATGAGCAGGTGCAGCGCACGCTCGAGCTCGTCAATCTCACTTCGCGGCCTGACACGCCGGTATCCGAACTCGCCTATGGCGAGAAGCGCCGGCTGGAAATCGGCCTTGCGCTGGCTACATCGCCGAGCCTGCTGCTGCTCGATGAGCCGCTCGCCGGCATGAGTCCGCGTGAGCGCATCGAAACGGTCAAGCTGCTCAAATCGATCAGCCGGGGTCGTACCATGATTGTCATCGACCACGACATGGATTCATTGTTTGAGCTCGCCGAACGGGTTACCGTCCTGCAGGAAGGCCGTGTGCTGGTCGAGGGCACGCCGGAGGAAATCAAGAACAGCGCCGCGGTGCAGGAGGCCTATCTGGGCGGCGTGGATGGAGTGCTCGGCGCATGAGCTTGCTCGAGGTCAAGGGCCTGAACAGCTATTACGGGGATTCCCATATCCTGTTCGACGTCTCGCTGCGCGTCGAGCGCAACGAGGTCGTGGCGCTGCTCGGCCGCAACGGAGCCGGCAAGAGCACGACGCTGAAAAGCCTGATGGGCGTGGTGACGCCGCGCAGGGGCGCGGTGATGTTCGACGGCGTCGACGTCGCGGGGCGAAAGAGCCACGCCATCGCACAGGCGGGCATGCAGCTCGTGCACGAAGACCGCCGGATTTTCGGCAGCCTCAACGTGGAGGAAAACCTGGTTCTCGCCGGGCTGACCGCCTCGAAGCGCTGGCCGCTCGGCCGCATCTACGAAATGTTTCCACGACTGCGGGAGCGGCGGGGCAATCGCGGTACCGATCTGTCGGGCGGCGAACAGCAGATGCTGGCGATCGCGCGCGCATTGGTGCGCGATCCCAAGATCATTCTGCTCGACGAGCCGTTCGAAGGCCTTGCCCCGATCATCGTTCGCGATCTCATGAAGGCTTGCAGCGACCTCGCGGCGGCCGGTCAAACCATCGTTCTGGTCGAACAGAACCTGGCCGCGACGCTGTCGCTGGCCCAGCGCATCTACATCGTCAACAACGGACATATCGTTCACGAGGGTCCGGCGCAGGAGATCAAGGCGCAGCCGGACGTCCTGCATCGCTACCTCGGCGTATAGCAACGGAGTGCGGTCGCTTCCCAGGGAACAGCTTGCATGAACGAGAGCATCTCGGCGCCATTCATCCGGTACCCGATTGCAACCTCGCTGCTGATGGCGGGCATACTCTTCGTCGGCCTGGTTTCATACCCGCTGCTGCCCGTTGCGCCGTTGCCGCAGGTCGATTTCCCCACCATCCAGGTTTCGGGATCGCTTCCTGGCGCCAGCCCCGAAACCATGGCGTCCTCGGTGGCGCAGCCGCTCGAACGGCAGCTGGCGCAGATCCCCGGCATCGCCCAGATGACCTCGACGAGTTCGCTCGGGTCGACCGCGATCACGATCCAGTTCGAGCTAAACCGCAGCATCGACGGCGCCGCCAACGATATCCAGGGCGCCATCAATGCCGCCAGCGGTCAGTTGCCGAAAAATCTGCCGACGCCGCCGACCTATCGCAAGGTCAATCCGGCGGACTCCCCGATCCTGCTGTTGTCCGCGAGCTCCGATACATTGCCGCTGACGACGGTGAGCGACGCCGTCGACGCCCAGCTCGGGCAACAGATCAGCCAGATTTCCGGCGTCGCCCAGGTGTTCATCGGCGGCCAGCAAAAGCCGGCGATCCGGGTCCAGATCGACCCCGCGAAGCTGGTGGCCAAGGGCCTGTCGCTGGAAGACGTCCGCAACCAGATCGCGATCACGACGGTCGACAGTCCGAAGGGCAGTATCGACGGCACGACGCGCGCCTATACCATCTATGCCAACGACCAGTTGATCGACCCAAACGCCTGGAATGACGTCATCATTGCCTATCGCAATGGCGGCCCGCTGCGGATCCGCGATATCGGCAAGGCGGTTTCCGGGTCTGAAGACATGAAGCAGGCGGCCTGGGCCGATGGCAAGCGCGGGGTCTTTCTGGTCATCTTCAAGCAGCCCGGCGCCAATGTCATCGATACCGTCGACCGGATCAAGGCACAGCTGCCGCGGCTGATTGCTGCCATTCCGCCGGCCGTCAAGATCAAGATCATCAGCGATCGCACCCTCACCATCCGTTCCGCAGTCGAGGACGTGCAATTCACGCTGCTGATCACCATCGTGCTGGTGGTGATGGTGATTTTCGTCTTCCTGCGCAGCGCATGGGCGACCATCATTCCGAGCATCACGGTTCCGCTGGCGCTGCTCGGCGCCTGCTCGCTGATGTGGGCGTTCGGATACACCCTCGACAATCTGTCGCTGATGGCGCTGACGATCGCCGTGGGATTCGTGGTCGACGATGCCATCGTGATGCTGGAAAACATCTCGCGCTATATCGAGGCGGGCGAGAAGCCGCTCGCCGCCGCGTTCAAGGGCGCCAGCGAAATCGGTTTCACCATCGTGTCGATCAGCGTTTCGCTGGTCGCGGTGCTGATTCCGCTGCTGCTGATGGGCGGCATCATCGGGCGCCTGTTCCGCGAGTTCGCGGTGACGCTGGCGATGGCCATTTTCGTGTCGCTGACCTTGACGCCGATGATGGCCTCGCGCTTCCTGCGCGCGCGTGGTGAAGTCAAACACGGCCGGTTCTACCGGTGGAGCGAGCGCGCCTTCGACAGGCTGCTGCACGGCTATGAACG
>JBDTKD010000037.1:0-4008 GCA_039935515.1 Bradyrhizobium sp. | reverse complement strand
AGTCAGCTTTTATCGGCGTCATCGCCGCGAAAGCGGGCGATCCAGTAAGCACTGACGTTTGTGATTACTGGATACCCCGCTGTCGCGGGGTATGACGACTGTGTGGGGTTGGGCGTGGCAGGGTAGGGCGCTCCGCTTGCCGCGCCGACGCCGGCGCGCCATACTTGCATCAAGTCACGCCGAAGAGGGATGAAATGCCACGTATATTGATGACCGGCGCCTGCGGGGGAATTGGCACGAGCCTGCGCAGATTGTTGCCGCCGATCTATTCGGACTTGCTGTTGAGCGACCGGAAGGCGCCGGCCGATCTCGGCAGGGACGAAAAATTCAAGGCGGCCGAATTGTCCGATCCCGCCGAGGTCGAGGCGATCTGCGAGGGCATCGACGGCATCCTGCATTTCGGCGGCTATTCGGTCGAAGGCCCGTGGGACGCGATCCTGCAGTCCAACATCATCGGCTGCTACAATCTGTTCGAGGCGGCGCGCAAGCAGGGCGTCAAGCGCGTGGTGTTTGCGTCCTCGAACCATGCGGTCGGGTTCTACCCGCGGCACCACCGGATCGGAACCGATGTGACGGCGCGGCCGGACAGCCGCTACGGCCTCAGCAAGGTGTTCGGCGAGGCGGTCGGCGCGCTCTATGCCGACAAGCACGGACTTGCCGTCACCTGTCTGCGGATCGGCAATTTTGGCGACAAGCCGCTCGACCACCGCCGGCTGTCGATCTGGCTCAAGCCGGACGATCTGGTGCAACTGTGTCGGATCGGGCTCGAGCACCCCGATATCCATTTCGAGATTTTCTACGGCGCGTCGTACAACGAGCGCTCGTGGTGGGATAATCACCGCGCCTATGATCTGGGCTATCGCCCGGACGGCCGCGCCGAAGATTTTCGCGAGCATGCGATGGCCGAGCAGGCGAAGGTAGGACCGGATCGCGTCGGCGATTTCTACCAGGGCGGCGCGTTCTGCGGCATGGAGTTCGACGGCGACTTGCGCCGGATTGTGGACTGGAATGCCCGCTAGATCGCCGCAAAAAGGAAGTTGAGATGGCTGACGGACTGCGCAAGGGCTTGACGAGCTACGGCGATGCCGGGTTTTCGCTGTTCCTGCGCAAGGCCTTCATCAAGGCGATGGGGTATTCCGACGATGCGCTGAATCGTCCGATTGTCGGCATCACCAACACCTACAGCGATTACAACCCCTGTCACGGCAACGTGCCGCAGATCATCGAGGCCGTGAAGCGCGGCGTCATGCTGAACGGCGCGATGCCGATGGTGTTTCCCACCATCTCGATCGCCGAAAGCTTTGCGTTTCCGACCTCGATGTATCTGCGCAATCTGATGGCGATGGATACCGAGGAGATGATCCGCGCCCAGCCGATGGACGCGGTGGTCGTGATCGGCGGCTGCGACAAGACGTTGCCAGCGCAGATCATGGCCGCGGTCAGCGCCGACCTGCCGACCGTCGTCATTCCGGTGGGCCCGATGGTGGTCGGCCATCACAAGGGCGAAGTGCTGGGCGCCTGTACCGACTGCCGCCGGCTATGGGCCAAGTTCCGCGCCGGCGAAATCGACGAGGTCGAGATCGAAGCCGTCAACGGCCGGCTCGCGCCCTCGGTCGGCACCTGCATGGTGATGGGAACCGCCAGTACGATGGCCTGCATCACCGAAGCGCTCGGCCTGTCGCTGCCGATGGCGGCGACCATACCAGCGCCGCATGCGGAGCGCTTTCGCCTCGCCGAAGCGAGCGGCAAGGTCGCAGCAGCCATGGCGCTCGCCAAGGCACCTCGCCCGAGCGAATTGCTGACGCAGGGCGCGTTCCGCAACGCCCAAATCGTGCTGCAGGCGATCGGCGGATCGACCAACGGGCTGATCCATTTGACCGCGATCGCCAACCGCACCGCGCATCGCATCGATCTCGAAGCCTTCGACCGGCTCGGCCGCGAGGTGCCGGTCCTGATCGACCTGAAACCGTCCGGGGCGCACTACATGGAACATTTCCATCATGCCGGCGGCGTGCCGAAATTGCTGGCGCAACTGGGCGATTTGATCGACCTCGACGCCCGCACCATCGCTGGCGCCACGCTGCGCGACGTCGTTGCCAGTGCGGAGGAGGTGCCGTGGCAGGACGCCATCCGCCCGCGCCACGATCCGATCAAGCCGGAGGGCGCGATGGCGGTGCTGCATGGCAATCTCGCGCCGCGTGGCGCCGTGATCAAGCATTCGGCGGCAACGCCGAAACTGCTGCAGCATACCGGGCGGGCCGTGGTGTTCGAATCCGTGGAAGACATGACGCAGCGGGTCGACAGCCCCGATCTCGACGTGACCGCCGACGATGTGCTGGTGCTGCGCAACGCCGGTCCCAGGGGCGCACCGGGCATGCCGGAAGCGGGCTATCTGCCGATCCCGAAGAAGCTCGCCCGCGGCGGCACCAAGGACATGGTGCGGATATCGGATGCGCGGATGAGCGGCACCGCCTTCGGCACCATCGTGCTGCACATCACGCCGGAATCCGCCGTCGGCGGGCCGTTGGCGCTGGTGAAGAACGGCGACATGATCAGGCTCGATGTCGCGGGACGCCGCATCGATCTGCTGGTCGATGCGGCCGAACTCGACAGGCGGCGCGCGGCGCTGAAGCCCACAGCAGCGCCGGAATGGGCCCGACGCGGCTACGCGCATCTGTTCAACGAAACCATCCTGCAGGCCGATGAAGGCTGCGATTTCGACTTCATGCGCGCCGAGGGCAAGGGGCGCATCCCGGAATGACCGGAGAGGGCAGCGATCACCCCGGTTGTGTGATTGACATTCAAACGGCCCCGATGGGATGATTGCGCAAAATCATAACAGGGGGAAACCATGAATATTCCGGCCAAAATCATCAGCGGGTTGGGAGCAGCCGCGGCCATGATGTTCGCCGTCGGCGCCAGCGCCCAGGACGCCAAGCACTACCGCTTCGCCCACGACCAGCAGCTCAATTCCGGCTACAGCATCGCCTACGACATATTTTCCGCCAAGCTCAAGGAATTGAGCAAGGGGACCATGCTGGTCGACCAGTACCCTGGCGCGCAACTCGGGCAGGAATCGCAGATCCTGCAACTGGTGCGGTCTGGCGATATCGACTTTGCCATCGTCTCCTCCGCCAACACCTCGACGATCTCGCCGCAGGCGGGCGTGATGTCGCTGCATTATCTGTTCCGCTCGGAGGACCACAACGTCAAGGCGCTGGCCGATCCCAAGGTGTTTGCGGCGATCCATGACATGATCGACGACACGGTGCAGGGCATCCATGCGATCGGGCTCGGCACCCAGGGCTTCCGGCACATGTACGGCAAGAGGGAAGTCCACAAGGTCGAAGATCTCAAGGGCTACAAGGTCCGTGTGCAGGCGACCGCAACCGAAGACACCATGTTTGCCGCCTATGGCGCTCAGACCGTCCACATGCCGTTCGGCAGCGTCTATACCTCGCTGCAGACCGGCGTGATGGATTTCGGCGAGAACGCCGTCAATGTCTATCTCATCAACAAGCATTATGAAGTGGCCCCCGTGCTGTCGATGACCGAGCACGAAGCCAACAACGCCATCCTGTGGATCAGCGACAAGCTCTGGCAGAGCCTCAGCGCGGACCAGAAACAGTGGGTGATGACCGCAGCCCGCGACGTCAGCCTGCAGGAGCCGAAGCGCGCGTTCGATCTGGAGCGGTCGGCGGCGACCAAGCTGCAGAAGATGGGCGTCAAGATCGTCACCGACGTCGACAAGGCCAGCTTCCAGAAAATCGCCGATCCCTATCTCGACAAGCTGGCCAAGGAGCTTGGTCCCCACGCCGACAAGATCAAGACCCTGATCCGGGCGATCAACTGAGACCTGAAACCGTCATTGCGAGCGAAGCGAAGCAATCCATTTCACCGTTCATCCTGACAGAGTGGATTGCTTCGTCGCTGCGCTCCTCGCAATGACGAGAAGACCTGCCAGGGATCTCTTGAAGATGACGATCGCCGACAAACTGGTGTTGCAGC
>JBDTKD010000036.1:0-3415 GCA_039935515.1 Bradyrhizobium sp. | reverse complement strand
CCACCGTCGTGCAGGGAGAGATCAATGGCTCGGAACTATGGAGTGCCGCGACACCCCAACGGGAACTATCGCGCTTCCCTTTGGCCGCTACTAACCTTGGCATTCATCATGGTCGGCATGATCGACGGGGCCGTTCATTTGCGCCATTGGTGATTTCTGCCGGTTTGGTGCGCGGCCCGCGCGCGGGCGGCACTGAAATCGACGACCTTTTCCGCCGCCCCACGCTCGCCGATGCTGTCGGTTGACTTGGTCGCGCTGTCCTGCTGCTCCCTGGACAATCGGGTAAAATACACAACAGCATTCCCAACGACGGTCAAGCGCATGCCGTCTTTAAGCTCCAGCGGAAGTGAAAGCGGGGGTAACCAGAGTCGGCGCTGACAAGTCGGCCTCTCCTCAAGCCGCCTGGTTTACGTTCGGTCGCGGAACGAGTTCCGCGAAGTTAGTTAGGGCAGTAAATCTGCCAGTTAGCCGGGTCAACGTCGCCGCCTTGAATTTGATTTCACGCATGAATGAGAGCTAAAGCCTTTTTTGAACTGCCAAATCCAAATCCATGACCCACACTTCATAAGCATCGGACATATCGCCCAGCGGACGAATCCATATTTAGTTCTTTCCCATAATCATAATGACTCTGACGCATGTGAAAGAAATAAGGTTGTGGATAGGAGCGCTGGAGAGGTGACAAATGGAAAGTGTTCTACGTCTGCGCGCAATGGGGTCTCTGTGCCGTCAACATGCCGCGTACCGTCCCGACCGGGCCTGGAACTTGCTCGCGGAAGCGGAATACTGGGAATATCTCGCTGACCGTGCGTTGGCCTTCCACTTCAAAGAATGCAACACCGCTGGCTCAAGTGACCTAGCTGAGATTGGCGTATCTTCTGACGCGAATGACACGCGATGGGAGACGGTTGCCGCCGCGTGAGTACTCTCACGCGGGCCGCTTGGCGGCTTCTATTGCGCTAAAGGAGGGCCAAAAGAAAAAGGCCCGCTTGGAGGTCAGGCCCTAGTACTACCTTTGGCAATTCATCAACCTTATGACCCTGGGCTAGGTTCGGCAAGAGCCAAAATTCGAAGAGCCAAAATTCGAAGCCGTTCACCGGTCTGCCCACCCATCATCGCCGCCTCCGACGCGGTGGCCCCTTGAATCACCGGAATCACTGTTCGGAGGCATTCTCAAGCCCTTTTCGCCAGCATCGACCCTTTGTGGGCATGTCTAGTCTCGTCGCGTTGAACGGAAGGATAATAGCTCGCTTTTAGCTCGCTTCCGATTGGAACTAACGCGAACCGGACGCGGTTTAAGGGTATGAACGTTTCGTCAAAATGGCCCCGCAATCGGCTTTTGCACGCCCTGTCCCCGAGCAATCTCAAGCGGCTTATGCCGGAGCTTGAACACATTCGCTGCCAACGCGAGCAAGTACTCATGGACGCTGACAGTTCGCTCGACCATGTCTTCTTCCCCGAGAGCGGGGTTGTCTCGGTACTTGCGGTTTACGCGGACGGCAGTGTTATTGAGATGGCAACGATCGGCAGGGAGGGCTGCACGGGTATGCAGGCCGTCTTCGGTGCCAAGAGTTCCTCGGTCCAGTTGCTGGTTCAAATCCCGGGAAGCGCCGCAAGGATGTCGCGCGTGGCGTTTACGCGAGCCGTGCAATCAATGCCGTCCTTCCGAGGTCTCATGTTCTCTTACGTTCAGGCTTTTCTCGAACAGGTCATGGTGTCAGTAGCCTGCAACGGTGCGCATAGCCTCAAGCAGCGACTGGCGCGTTGGCTGCTGATGATGCGTGACCGCGCTGATGGCGACGCGCTGCCGGTCACTCAGAACCTGCTCGCCGAAATGCTGGGTGTCCAGAGACCAACCATCACGAACGCCGCCGAGGAGCTGGAACGTGCTGGTTTGATTGAACGCGGCCGACGGCAGGTCACGATTCTCGATCGGCATGGCCTCACGGAAGCGTCTTGTGAATGCTATCGATTAGTCCGGGCGCGCGTCGCTTTTCACCTTCCCAAGACATATCCTGAAGAATGACTTCCGAGCCCTTTCGGTAATATACATTACCGACACCGCCTTCAGCCAAGCTCATAATCCGAACACTGGGCCTCCCTCAGCCGGTACCGATGAGCCGAGAGAGATCGCATGGCCATGGCCGCACCCGGTTTCCAAGACGCAGAGTTCGGGCTCGATGGATGGGAAGAATTCTCGTGAAAACGAAGAGCAAGCCTCCCTTCAATGTCGCAACATTTCTCGCCACCGTGAATGGGGGTAGGACCGTATCGACCTATGGAAAGAATAAAAGGATCTTCTCGCAGGGCGATCCGGCGGATTCTGTCTTTTACATTCAGGAAGGCCAAGTCAAGGTCTGCGTTGTTTCCGAGCAGGGGAAGGAAGCGGTCGTCGCAATCCATGCGAAGGGGGATTTCTTTGGCGAGGGTTGTCTGACCGGCCAGCCACGGCGCCTGGCGACGGTCGTGACGATGACCGAAAGCCTCATCATGCGGCTCGACAAAGCAGCCATCGTGCGCGTACTCCACGACGAGCCAAAGTTTTCCGAGGTGTTTATGTCGTATCTGTTGACTCGAAACGCTCGAGTCGAGGAGGATTTGGTCGATCAGCTTTTCAATTCGAGCGAGAAGCGTCTTGCGAGGCTGCTTCTCCTGATGGCGAATTTCGGCAAGGAGGCAAAGCCAGAGCCGGTCATCGCGAAAATCAGCCAGGAAACGCTCGCCGAAATGGTCGGCACGACCAGGTCGCGCGTGAGCCGCTTCATGAACAAATTCCGCAAGCTAGGGTTCATCGACTACAACGGACACAACGGACACATGGAAGTCCATAATTCCCTGTTGAACGTGGTCTTGCACGACACGCCCGAAATCCGGAGGGGTGCCGACAGTGGGGAATAAATTTGCGAAGCGAACACTTTTTGCTCGCAAATTTTTAGCTCCTCTCAAGATCACCTTACCGAAGGGTAAGTGAGGGACCGTGTCACGGCGGTGCTGATGGTCAAGTGCCCGCGAACCGGACAGGATATGTCGACGGGGAAACCGGCGAGCGGAGCGCGGCGCGGCCCGCGACCGATCCACCGCAATCGAAATAGGCTCCATTCTCTGACCGCGCGACCGCAGTGCGCAATTTCGAGAAGTGAGCAATATTGATCAGATGTGGGGTGCCGGGCATGTAGACTTACTTACATCATCGTCCCCGCCCGTGGATCATCCCGGTGACTGAGAGTGCTGCATGCTCCCGCCCAACACAGGTAAGCATCATGCCATCAACGCAAACCAATCCACTATTTAGCGTCGCAGATATCGGCGTTTTCCCGTGCGTCAAGTGCGGCAAGCCGATGAAGCTTTCCTGCATTGAGCCTGCCGAGCCCGGCTTCGACGTGCGCACGTTCGAATGCGAGAAGTGCAATCACAC
>JBDTKD010000035.1:0-12940 GCA_039935515.1 Bradyrhizobium sp. | reverse complement strand
AATGACGGCGCCGAGATGTAGTGTCTATTTCGCCGCGGCGTTGGGCACAGCGCCGGCGCCGGACTGGGTGGCCTCGAGTTTCTTGCGGGTTTCCTCGGCGCGCTTCTGCAACTCTTCCTGCAACTTCTTCTGGGTCTCTTCAAACACCTTCGGGTCGGTTGGCGGGCCGTCATAGGCCTTGGCGAACTCGGCAAGCGGCAGCGGCAAGGTCAGCGGCGCGCCGTTGGAGTTGATCGCCTGAACCACCAAATTCTGCCCCTTCTTCATGTTCGCGAGCAGATCCGGCGTCACCTCATAGTCCGACATGCAACCGTTGGCAAAGCAGATCACATAGGGGCTCTGCATCGGGGGATTGTTGTCGACGATCACGCGGGTGCCGTGCATCAGCTGCATACCGAGCGGAAGCGTGACGCGCAGGATCTTCTTCGGTTCGCCTTCGGGCTCGATGATAACGGCCGCGATCACGGGCTGGCCGGACTCGATGCGTCCATCCTTGCCGGTGAAGCAAACCTGCTTGGCGTTGGCGTCCTGGCCTTTCAGGCAGAATTTGGTCCAGGGAGCGTAGATCAGCTGCACCTGCTCCGGGGGCTGAGCGCCTGCGGCGGGTGCGCCCACTGCCGGCGCTCCTGCCGCCGGCGGCGCTGGCTGGGCCGCGGGTGCAGGTGCTGCTTTGGGGGCCGCCTTGGGCTTGGCATGCGGTGCGGCTGCCGGCGGCTGCTGGGCCTGTGCATCGAGAACAAAAAACGAAGCGGCCAGTGCGGTCGCCGCGAACAGCGCGAAAACCCGCACACGCGGCCTCACCGGCGCGGCCAAGATACGGAAATTCATCGCGGAAAACCCTTTCTGAACGGGAGCGCCCGAACCGCTTCAGGCACCGACAGCCGGCCACTCGGGCGGCTGTGTCCTTGCCAAATGAGGCGGATACGTGACAGGCCCGGCGGTCTCGGTCAATTGCAAGCCTTCATACAGCGGCGGGCGAAAAGATCAATGGCGACAGGCCTCTTTGGCATAGACCTTTGGGGCACCGAGGCTCCGGAAACCGGCGGCTATGATAAAGCTCGCCAAGTGAGCATCATCGAATCACATCGGCGTGTGTCATTGCGCGTTTCGGAACATGTTGGCTTCCGTACCGTGTTCCGTGGCGTGCTTGCTTTCGGGCTGTTTTTGACTGCGACAACCGCTCGGGCGCAGGCGGTGGAAAGCTACGCCATCGCGATGCACGGTGCGCCAGCGCTGCCGGCCGATTTTACCCATATGCCTTACGCCAATCCCGACGCGCCGAAAGGCGGCCGGCTGGTGCAGGGCCTGCTCGGCAGCTTCGACAGTCTCAACCCCCTGATTCTCAATGGCGTTGCCGTGCAGCAGGTCAGGGGGTACGGGTTCGAACGGGGCTATGTGCTGGAAAGCCTGATGACGCGGGGCAATGACGAGCCCTTCACGTTGTACGGCCTGTTGGCCAGCAGCGTCGAGACCGACAGCGCCAGGAGCTACGTCACCTTTCGTCTCAACCCGCTGGCGCGTTTCTCCGACGGGCAACCGGTGCTCGCCGACGACGTGCTGTTTTCCTTCGCGTTGCTGCGCGACCATGGCCGCCCCAACCATCGCCAGTACTATTCCAAGGTGGTGAAGGCCGAGGCGCTCGACCCACGCACGGTGCGGTTCGATTTTGGCGGCGTCGGCGACCGTGAACTGCCGCTGATCCTCGGTCTGATGCCGATCCTGCCCCGGCACGCCACCGACGTCGCGCGTTTCGAGGAAACCTCGATGACGCCGCCGATCGGTTCCGGTCCCTATCGCGTCACCGCCGTCAGACCCGGTGCGAGCGTCACATTCACACGCAATCCCGACTATTGGGGCCGCGACCTGCCAATCAACCGCGGATTCTGGAATTTCGACGAGATCAGGCTCGACTACTATCGCGAGGCGAACGGCCTGTTCGAAGCCTTCAGGCGCGGCCTGTACGATTTTCGCGTCGAGACCGAACCGCTGCGCTGGCACGATGGATATGATTTTCCGGCCGCCCGCGATGGCGAGGTGATCCGCGACACCGTCAGGCCCGGGATGCCGCAGCCGTCGGAATTCCTCGTGTTCAACACCAGACGGCCGGTGTTTTCCGATATCCGCGTGCGGCAGGCATTGACGCTGCTGTTCGATTTTGAATGGGTCAACCGCAATTACTTTTTCGGATACTATGCACGCTCGCCAAGCTTCTTCGCCGGGTCCGAATTATCGGCCTATGGCCGCCCGGCGGACCCGCGCGAGCAGGAGCTTCTGAAACCGTTCGCCGCGCATCTGGCGCCGGATATTCTCGACGGCAGCTACCGCCTGCCGGTCAGCGACGGTTCGGGCCGCGATCGCACGACGCTGCGCCGTGCGCTGACGCTGTTGTCCGCCGCCGGTTACGATCTCGATGACACCGTGTTGCGGCAGCGCGCGACCAGGACGCCCCTTAGCTTCGAAATCCTGGTGACGACGCGCGACCAGGAGCGGATCGCGCTGGCCTATTTGCGCGATCTGAAGCGCGCGGGCATCGAGGCGACGGTGCGTTCGGTCGACCCCGTCCAGTTCGATCAACGGCGACTCGGCTATGATTTCGACATGATCCCGAACCGCTGGGACCAGTCATTGTCGCCCGGAAACGAGCAGTGGTTCTACTGGGGAAGTGCTGCGGCCGACGATCAGGGCACGCGGAACTACATGGGGGCAAAGGATCCCGCGATCGATGCCACGATCGGGGCCGTGCTGGCGGCGCGCGAGCGTCCCGCCTTCGTCTCGGCGGTCCGCGCGCTGGACCGCGCCCTGATGTCGGGCTGCTACGCTATCCCCCTGTTTAACGTCAGGGAGCAATGGATCGCGCGCTGGAATCGGATAGAACGGCCAACGGCCACGGCGTTGACGGGGTATCTCCCGGAAACCTGGTGGCAAAAAAAGCCGGTCCCGCAACCAAAGTGATCCCGTGATCCAGACCAACCCATCACCGACGCTCGACGGATTGTTTCGACGGGTCCTGGCGCGGCAGCCGGACGCGCTGGCGTTGCTCGATCCGCTGAACAAGTCGCGCCTGACCGGGCAGGCTCCGAAGCGTCTGACCTTCGCCCAGGCCGACCGGGCGATTTCGGCGCTGGCGGCGCATTTCATCGAAGCCGGGCTGCCGGCGAATTCCGTCGTCGCGGTGCAATTGCCCAACACCGTCGATTTCATGCTGACGGTGCTCGCGGCGCATCGCGCGGGATTGATTGTCGCGCTGGTGCCGCTGCTCTGGCGGCAGGCGGAATTGACGGTGGCACTGAGCCGCACCGGCGCCCGGGCCATCGTGACCGCGAGCAAAATCGACGGCGTCGATCACGCCGACCTCGCCATGAACGCGGCGGTCGAGGCCTTTTCGGTTCGTCATGTCTGCGGCTTCGGCAGCGACCTGCCCGACGGCATGGCCTCGCTCGACCAGGCGATCGCCAGCCCATCCACGACCACGCGGGCCGTGACCCAGGATGGCCGCAGGGCGGCGATGATATCCTTCGACGTCACTGCCGAGGGTTTTCGTGCGGTGCCGCGCAGCCATCTGAGCCTGGTCGCCGGCGGGCTTGCGGTTTTTCTCGAAAGCGCCTTGCCGCTCGGCACCACCATCCTGTCGGCGTTTGGGCCCTCCTCGTTCGCTGGCCTTGCCTCATCCCTGGTAGTCTGGCTGCTGGCGGGCGGAACGCTGGCGCTGCATCATCCGTTCGACAGCGAAGTACTCGAGCAGCAGATCAACGACGATGGCTGCGATACGCTGGTGGCACCGGCACCGCTGGCGATGCGGCTGGCCGAGATCGAGATGGCGGCGCGCCTGCCGACGCTGCGCCGGGTAATCGGCCTCTGGCGTGCCCCGGAACAGATCGCATCCAGTGCGCCCTGGACCGTCCCGCAGACCACGCTCACCGACGTCTACCTGTTCGGCGAAGCCGGGCTGTTCGGTGCCCGCCGCACGGCGGACGGCACGCCGGCGGCCATCCTGCCGGGACCGCATGGGGCCCCCCGTGACGTCGCGGGATCGTCGATCGCAGGGGAAACCCTGATTACCCCGCGCGGCACGCTGGCCTTGCGCGGACCGATGGTGACCGTTGCGGCCTATGCGCCGGCGCCGCTGGCCGGCGATCCGCTGGGGGCGCTGCCGCCGCGCGATTACGTCGACACCGACTACGCGGCGCGGCTCGACCGTTCGACCGGCGCGATCTGCATCACCGCCCCACCCCCCGGTATCATGGCCGTCGGCGGATACCGGTTTCTGTCGCAGGACCTGCAGCAATGGACCCAGCGATTGGGACAGGGCGCGCTGTTGACGGCGTTGCCGGACCGGCTGAGCGGGCACCGCCTCGCAGGCCGCGCCCAGGACAACGCCCGCGCCCGCGGCGCGCTCGCCGAACTGGGGCTTAACCCATTGATGGTCGAAGCGTTTCGCGATCGGACCAACGCCAATTAGGGCGACTAAATGATTGCGTTGACGCCGCATTAAGGCACCCAAACTAGGATCCGGCGATTCAATCGATCGCGTTGGTCCCTTCCCAGATGTCCCAGCAAGGCCCGATCATCGTCGTATCGACCGCCGGGCGGCCGCCGTTTGCGGCGGCGCTCGAGGATGCGAAGTTCTTTCCGATCATCGACACCGCCTGGCACGACGCGGCGCGCGCGGTGGCGCGGTTGCAGCCTGGCGCGGTCCTGGTCGAGATGTCCGGGGCCGTCGAACCTGCGTTCGCGGCGCTGGCCGAACAGGTTGCGGCCCGCCAGCCCTATCTGCCGCTGATCGCCGTCGACCCGACGACAATGCTGCCCGAAAACGCCATGCCATTTTCCTCAAGCGGCGGCCGGTTCGACCGCCTGGCGGCACGCTTGAGCGCGGCGCTGCGGGTCAGGAGCCTGCATGCCACCGTGATGCGACGGCTTGAAGATCAGCCGGGGGCGCGATCGGATACCGACCCGCTTCGCGACGCCACCGTGCTGCTGATCGGCCGCGGCGCGGCCTACCCCGCGCTTTCGGTATCGCTCGGCGAGCGAATGGGGATCGTCGGGGCGCTCAGCATCGAGGCTGCGGCAAAACATCTCAATGTTCGCGACCTCAACGGTATCGTGCTTGGCGAAGGTTTCAGCCCGCGGGTGATGGATGCCTTCCTCACGGTGCTCGCCGAAGATGCCCGATTTCGCAATCTGCCGGTGGTGGTGACGTCGGATGAATTGGCTCCGGATTACGGGCTGCCCAACCTTGAAATCATATCGGGGTCTCCCTCGCATATCGCCGCCAACGCCTCGCCGCTGATCCGTCAGCACGCATTCGAGATCCAGTTGAGCCGCACGCTCCGTTCGATCGATGCCGGCGGACTGCTCGATCCCGGCACCGGCCTGCTCACGCCGGCGGCATTCGATCGGGATTTCGCCACCGCGATCTACCAGACCCAGTCGCGAGGCTGTGGATTGTCGGTCGCCCGCTTTGCCTTCGACCCGGATCATCCGCGCGCGCAGCTCGACGGCGGACGAATTCTGAGCCGCCTGATGCGGCGGATGGATTTCGGGGTGGTCCGCGACGATGGATCCGTGGTCGTGGTATTTGCCGATGCCGATCTGCGTACCGCCCACATGATCGCGCGGCGGCTCTCCAGCGTGATGCGTCACACCAGCCACGGCCAAGGCGACCTGCGCACGGAGCCCGTCGTGACGGTTGCGTCGATGCAGCCGTCGGACTCGGCAAAATCCCTGCTCGCGCGGCTGTACGAGCAAATCCGCCGCGCCGCGTCCTGAACCCGCCATTGCATTAACGCTTGTTATTGTCGTTGCGAGGAGCGCTTGCGACGGAGCAATCCGGCCTTCGTCATTCCGGGGCGACGCGCAAGCGTCGAGCCCGGAATCCATAACCACCATCGGGAGTATGGATTCCGGGCTCGCGCCAAGAGGCGCGCCCCGGAATGACAGGCCTGGATTGGATTGGCTACGCCGCCTTGCGGTCTTCGGCGAGATTGGCGAGCTGGCGCAGGATTTCGGTGGTGCCGGTCAGACGCTGCTCCGGCGTCTCCCACTCCCGGAAGAACACCACCTTCATATCCGGCCGCACCCTCGCCGCCTGGCCGTGCTGGCGGATGAAATAGACCAGCCGGTCCGGCTGCGCGAACTTGTTGTCGCGGAAGACGATGACGGCGCCTTTCGGCCCGGCGTCGACCTTCTCGATATTGGCGCGGCGGCAATAGCCCTTGATCGCGGCGATCTTGAACAGATACCGCACCTCGTCCGGCAATACGCCGAAGCGGTCGCGCAGCTCGGCGGCGAAATTGTCGATTTCCTCGTCGGTGTCGAGATCGGCGAGCCGCCGGTACAGCGACAGCCGCACCGCGAGGTCGGCGACGTAGTCCTCCGGGATCAGCACGGGCATGCCGACCGTGATCTGCGGCGACCAGCGATCCGCGGCGGGTTCGACCACCCCGGCCTTGAGATTGAGGATCGCCTCCTCGAGCATCGATTGGTACAGCTCGAACCCGACTTCCTTGATATGCCCCGACTGCTCCTCGCCAAGCAGATTGCCGGCGCCGCGGATATCGAGATCGTGCGAGGCGAGCTGGAATCCGGCGCCGAGCGTTTCCAGCGATTGCAGCACCTTCAGCCGGCGCTCGGCCTGAGCCGTGATCTTCAGCTGCGCCGGCAGCGTGAACAGCGCATAGGCGCGCAGCTTCGAACGGCCGACCCGGCCGCGCAACTGGTAGAGTTGGGCCAGCCCGAACATGTCGGCGCGATGCACGATCAGCGTGTTGGCGGTGGGAATGTCGAGGCCCGACTCGATGATCGTGGTGGAGAGCAGGATATCGTATTTGCCGTCATAGAATGCCGACATGATGTCCTCGATCATCGTCGGCGGCATTTGTCCATGCGCGATCGCAACCTTCGTCTCCGGCACGCTCTTGTCGAGAAAGTCCTTCACGCCCGCGAGATCCTCGATCCGCGGCACCACGTAGAACGCCTGTCCGCCGCGATAGCGTTCGCGCAACAGCGCCTCGCGGATCATCAGCGGATCGTGTGGCGCGACGAAGGTGCGGACCGCCAGCCGATCGACCGGGGGTGAGGCGATGATGGAGAGGTCGCGCACTCCGGTCAGTGCCAGCTGCAGGGTGCGCGGGATCGGCGTCGCGCTCAGCGTCAGCACGTGCACCTGCGCGCGCAGCTGCTTCAGCCGTTCCTTGTGGCTGACGCCGAAATGCTGCTCCTCGTCGACGATCAGGAGCCCGAGATCCCTGAACTTGATCGATTTGCCGAGCAACGCGTGGGTGCCGACCACGATGTCGACATTGCCGTCGGCGAGGTCCTTTTTCACCTGCGTCAGCTGTTTCGGCGCGATCAGACGCGAGGCCTGCGCGACATTGACCGGAAAGCCGCGAAACCGTTCGGCGAAATTCCTGCTGTGCTGACGCGCGAGCAGCGTCGTCGGCACCACGACGGCGACCTGCCTGCCGTCAAGCGCGGTCGCGAACGCCGCCCGCAGCGCCACCTCGGTCTTGCCGAACCCGACGTCGCCGCAGATCAGCCGGTCCATCGGCCGGCCGCTTTCGAGGTCCTTCAGCGTGGCATTGATCGCGCCGAGCTGGTCCTCGGTTTCCTCATAGGGGAAACGCGCGCAGAACTCGTCATAGGCATGGGGCTGCACCGGCATTTTCGGCGCCTCATGCAGATGCCGTTCGGCGGCGATCTTGATCAGCTCGCCGGCGATTTCACGGATCCGGTTCTTCAGCCTGGCCTTGCGGGCCTGCCAGCCGCCGCCGCCAAGCCGGTCGAGCTCGACATGGGCGTGATCGGAGCCATAGCGCGACAGCAGCTCGATATTCTCGACCGGCAGGAACAGCTTGGTTTCGGCGGCGTAATGCAGCTCGAGACAGTCGTGCGGCGCACCGGCGACGTCGAGCGTCTGCAAACCGACAAAGCGGCCGATGCCGTGCTCGACATGGACCACGAGATCGCCGGCGGCAAGGCTCGTGACCTCCGAGATGAAATTGTCGAGCTTGCGGCTCGGCCGGCGCGGCCGCACCAGCCGGTCGCCGAGAATGTCCTGCTCGCTGATGACGGCGACCTGGTCGGTCTCGAAGCCGGACTCCATGCCGACCACGGCCAGCATGGTCTCGTTGCGTGGCGTCGCCTGCACGGTGCGCCAGGTGTTGACGCTGGCCAGGTTGAGCAGCCTGTGATCCCGCAGCATGCTGCCCATGCGGTCGCGCGAGCCTTCGCTCCATAGCGCGATCACCACCTTCTTGCGCTGGGCCTGCAACACACCGACATGCGCGACCACCGCTTCGAACACGTTGACGGAGCCATCGGCCCGCTCCGGCGTGAAGTTGCGTCCCTGCCGCGCGCCGGCATCGACCACGCCGTCGCTGCCCTCGGGAACCGCAAACGGCGTCAGCCGAGCCAGCGCGGCCTGATCCAGCCGTTCCGTCCATTCGTCCTCGGTCAGATAGAGCCGATCCGGTGGCAATGGCTTGTAGACCGCGCCGCCGCCCGGATGCTCCATCGCCTCGCGCCGCGCCTCGTAATAATCCGAGATCTGCTTGAAGCGCTCGCGCGCGGCGTCCTCGCTCTGCGGCTCGATCGCAATCGGCGCGTTGCCGAGATAATCGAACAGCGTATCCATCCTTTCCCAGAACAGCGGCAGCCAATGCTCCATGCCAGGATGGCGGCGACCCTCGCTGACGGCCTCGTAGAGCGGATCGTCCCGCTCGGGCGCGCCGAACGCCGCGACATAGCCCATCCGGAAGCGGCGGATGGTCTCGGTGACGAGTTGAAATTCCGAGATCGGAACGAGGTCGAGCGCGCGCATGTCGAGCAGCGTGCGCTGGGTCTCGGCGTCGAAACTGCGGATCGATTCGAGCGAGTCGCCGAAAAAATCGAACCGCACGGGCTGCTCGAGCCCCGCCGGAAACAGATCGAGAATGCCGCCGCGAACCGCGTATTCGCCGGGCTCGCGCACCGTGGAGGAGCGGCTGTAGCCGTTATGCTCGAGCCACGACACGATGGAATCCATCGGCACGACATGGCCGGGCGCCACCGACAGCGCCTGCGCGGCGATGATCTCTCGCGCCGGCACCCGCTGCACGATGGCGTTGACCGTGGTCAGCACGATCAGGGGCTTGTCGCTGCCCGCCAGTCGCGCCAGCCGTGCCAGCGTGGTCAGCCGTTGCGCCAGGATGCCGCCATGCGGCGACACCCGGTCGTATGGCTGACAGTCCCAGGCCGGGAACTGCATCACCGGCAGATCGGGTGCGAAGAATTCCAGCGCCCGTGCCAGTTGCTGCATGCGCGGGCCATCGCGGCAAACCACGGCGAGGCTGACCGCCGACGGCTTCGGTCGCGCCGCGACCGCGCGCGCGAGGTCCGAGACCACGAGCCCCTCGGCACCCTCGGCCACATTGGCAAAGGTCAGCGGGCGACCGGCACCGAGGCGCTGTGCGGGCGATTGGGCCGGCGCCTTCATGCGCCGTGATCCACGGCTCGTGTGGCCTTGACGCGCTGGAAAACGGAGTTGGCATATTCGGGCGCCAGCGGCCTTCCGCCGGTCAAGGCGGCATAGAGGTCGGGGTCCGGCACCTCGATCAGGCGTTCGAGCTGAACCAGTTCCTGTTCGGTTAGGCTTGCGATCTCGGCGTCCGCGAACCGGCCGAGGATGAGGTCCATCTCGCGGGTGCCGCGATGCCAGCAGCGAAACAAGAGCCGCTTGCGGCGGTCATCCAGACCGTCGCTCGATCGTGTCGATCCTGTCATTGCAATTCCAATCCGAACGCCAAATGCCCGGACGTGCCGGGCGAGGCTGATATAGCGTCGGCACCGACGAATGTCAGCACCTGATCCCGACGCAATGCAGAACAAACCCGAGCCATCCGAAAAAAGACGTGGATGCCGCGCCTAAAGCCGGGCATGACGGATGGAAACGGTCCCAGGTATCCCGATGCGCCCGGCTTTGCTCAACCCGCTCTTTGCACCGGTCACGAGCCTTGCCGGCGTCGGGCCGAAGCAGGACAAATTGTTCCGCTATCTGCTCGGCCGCGATGAGACGCCGCGGCTGGTCGATCTCTTGCTGCATCTGCCGACGAGCGTGATCGACCGCCGCGCACGGCCCAAGATCCGCAATGCCGTGCCGGGAACGGTGGTGACGCTGGAAGTGACGGTGGACCGGCATCGCCCGGCACCAGGCGGACGTTCGCGCGCGCCATACCTGGTCTACGCCAGCGACAATAGCGGCGACGTCGTGCTGACCTATTTTCGCGTCCAGCCCGGCTATGTCGAAAAGCTGCTGCCGGTCGGCTCAAAACGCTACGTGTCCGGCACCCTGCAGATGTTCGACGGCATACCGCAGATCGTGCATCCCGATCGCGTCGTCGACGAGGCGAATTTTGCCAAACTGTCGGGCATCGACCCGGTCTATCCTTTGACCGAGGGACTGGCGCTCGGCAGCCTGCGCCGCGCGGTGGCGCAGGCGCTGCAGAAGCTGCCAAACCTGCCCGAGTGGATCAGCCCGCAGATCCTGCGCCGCTGCCATTTTCCACCGATCGCGCAGGCGCTGAACCGCCTGCATGCACCGGTCGAGCTGACCGACATCCTGCCCGATGGTCCGTACTGGTCGCGACTTGCCTTTGACGAGCTGCTGGCCGGCCAACTGGCGCTGGCACTGGTGCGCGCGCAGTTGCGACGTCCCGCGGGCGACCGTCATGCCGGCGACGGTCATCTACGCAACAAGATCATCGACGCCCTGCCCTATGCGCTGACATCTTCGCAGCGCGAGGCTTCCGCCGCCATAGCGGAGGACCTGCGCCAGCCGGTACGCATGCTGCGGCTGCTGCAGGGCGATGTCGGCTCGGGCAAGACCGTGGTGGCGCTGCTCGCGGCCGCGGCCGTTGCCGAGGTGGGTCGGCAGGCGGCGCTGATGGCGCCGACGGAAATCCTGGCGCGCCAGCACATCAAGACCATCACGCCGCTGGCCGAACGCGCCGGCCTGCGGGTCGCGATCCTGACCGGCCGCGAGAAAGGCAGGGAGCGCCGCGATCTCCTCGCCCGGCTTGCCGCCGGCGAGATCGATTTCCTGGTCGGCACCCACGCGCTGATCCAGGACGACGTCGTATTCCCGGCACTGGCACTGGCTGTCGTCGACGAGCAGCATCGCTTCGGGGTGCGCGAACGCCTGGCGCTCACCGCCAAGGGTGAGGCGGTCGACGTGCTGGTGCTGAGTGCTACACCGATCCCGCGCACGCTGGTGCTGACCTATTTCGGCGACATGGACGTCTCCGAATTGCGCGAAAAGCCGGCGGGACGACAGCCGATCGATACCCGCACGGTGCCGAACAGCCGCCTCAACGAGGTGATGGACGCCGTCGGCCGGGCACTGGCGGCCGGCAAACTGGTCTACTGGATCTGCCCGCTGGTGGAGGAATCCGAAGCCGAGGGCGTCGATCATTTGACCAATGCCACCGAGCGGTTCGAAAGCCTGCAACAGCGCTTCGGGACCCGCGTTGGCCTGGTGCATGGCCAGATGAAAGGCGTCGAGAAAGACCGGGTGATGGCGCAGTTCGCTGCCCACGAGATCGGCCTGCTGGTGGCCACGACCGTGGTCGAGGTCGGCGTCGACGTTCCCGCGGCAACCATCATGGTGATCGAAAATGCCGAACGCTTTGGGCTCGCGCAATTGCATCAGTTGCGGGGACGGATCGGTCGCGGCTCCGAAGCCTCGACCTGTCTGCTGCTCTACCGCGAACCGCTGAGCGAGATGTCCATGGCGCGGCTCAAGGTGATCCGGGAAACCACCGACGGCTTCCGTATCGCCGAAGAAGACTTGCGGCTGCGCGGCGAAGGCGACGTGCTCGGCATCCGGCAGAGCGGCCTGCCCGGCTATCGCATCGCCCGCTCCGAGGTCCACGGCCAGCTCATCACCCAGGCGCGCGACGAGGCGCAGCGCATCATGAAGGAAAATCCCAAGCTCAAGGGCGATCATGGCGAGGCGCTGCGCTGCCTGCTCTATCTGTTCGAACGCGACGAGGCGCTGCCGCTGATCGGTGCGGGATAGCGGGCCACTCGAAGACCTCGCGGAGCAGCCACATAAAACTCATCGATCCCAGCCGGCCGGACGACGGCGCGACGTATGCCGGAAGTGGGTAATGTGAATCTCGTCTGCCGTGACCGTGTAGAAAATAAGATAACGCAGACGAGGAGCGACGATGACGCGCGCGTTCGGTTCGTCCGTTTCTCGCCCTTCGAAAGGGTTGTCGGCCAATTTTCTCGAACGTTCAATAAGACGCGCGACAAGCCGCGATGCGATATCCGGACTGTCCTGACTGATATAAGCGTGGATTTGCGAAAGGTCGCGCTGCGCCAGGCGGGTAAAGCGAACCCTCATGCACGCGAGTGCAAGCGATAAAACTCGTTCATTTCCTCTTCGGACGCAAAATCATCACGGCGCGCGGCATCCATTCCCGCTCGCACCGCCGTTCGCTCCTGGTCCGATAGAAGGTAAACGCCACTACGCCGTGATTCAATTTCACGTGCGACCTCTGCAAGTTCTTCCTGATCCTCTTCCGGCCAGGACTTCACCCGCTCCAGCAATTTTTCTGTTCCAGGGCTCATGCTGCCAAATCTAGCATATCGAGGGCGTATCCGTCATTTCCAAACGTGTAGGCCAGCGATCACTCCGCTTTCGCCGGCGCCGGCTGCAGCGTGGCGGAATTCGCGACCCGGGCGGCATTCGCCATCCCGGCCAGCGCGGCGACCTTCTTCTGGGGATCGGAGCCGGGCTGTACCACGCCCGCGGACATGATCAGGGTTGCGGCGTCTTCGGCGCTCATGTCGACTTCGATGATCTTGCTCCTCGGCACGTAAAAGAAAAAACCTGTGGTCGGGTTCGGCGCGCAAGGCAGGAACACTGATATGTGCTCCTCCTGTCCGGGCAGGCTGT
>JBDTKD010000034.1:0-9057 GCA_039935515.1 Bradyrhizobium sp. | reverse complement strand
TATCTGGTTGTCGATCAGGACCACGCCGTCCGCTACCCGGTCGGCGTCGGCAAGGCCGGCAAGCAATGGGCCGGCGTGACGCAAATCAGCGGCAAATACCTTAGCCCGGCGTGGTCGCCGCCGGCGGAAGTGAAGCACGACAAGCCATCGATCCCCGACATCATTCCGGGCGGCTCGCCGCACAATCCGATGGGCGTCGCGGCGATGACGCTGGAGGGTGGCGAGTATGCGATCCACGGCACCAACGTGCCCGGTTCGGTCGGCGGCTTTGTCTCCTATGGCTGCATCCGCATGTTGAACCCGGATATCAGCGATCTCTACCAGCGCGTTTCCGTCGGGACCACGGTGGTCGTGACGCGCTGACTGCGCCATTGGGGCTTCATCCTTCGAGACGCATCGCTTCGCGATGCTCCTTAGGATGAGGTCTGAGACCCTCATGGTGAGGAGGGCGGCAACGCCGCGCGTCTTGAACCATGAGGCCCCCGGACGCGCGCCCGCCGCGAGGACCTTCAAAAGTCCGAGGCGATGCCTCTGTTCTCCCAGTCGCCGAAGCGCGTCGGCTCCGGGCCCTTCGGGCCCTGAAACTCCCTCGCCACCGGCCGCGCGTTGGCGGCGGCGGCAAGCCTGCGGGCCTCGGCTTCGGCGAGTGCGCGCTGCGCCGCCGGCGACAGCGGCTTGCGTTCGGGCTTCGAGGCGACCGCTGCAGGCGGCAAAGGATCGTCCATCATCGCGACGTCTCCCGCTCCGTTCACATCTCCGCCAGCAAGATCATACCCCAACTGTGAAATCGCAAGGGCGATTCTTATATTTGGCATATTCGTATGTCAGACTTGTTGTCCTTTCGAACAGCGGTACTGAAACGCTGTCGTCATTTCCGAGACGTTCCGGCCCATGCCTCCTCAACGATTCGCATTGCCGTCCGAAGTGCCCGGTCTTGCGGTGCGGCGGATCGCAGCGGATATTCTTGACGGGGTCCTGCACAAGCGGCGCACGCTTGACGAGCAGCTTGACGGCGCCGGCGCTCATCCCGGCCTGAAGACCCTTTCCGATCGCGACCGCGCCCTGATGCGGCGGCTGGTGGCAACCATCCTTCGACGGCTCGGCACCCTGGGCCATGTGCTGTCGCGTCTGCTTGATCGCGGCGTTCCGACCGACGCGCCGCGCGCCCAGAGCGCGTTGTTGATCGGCGCCGCGCAAATTCTCTGGATGGATGTGCCCGACCATGCCGCGGTCGATCTCGCAGTGCGGCTGGTGCAGTCGGACCGGCGGGCGGCGAAATATGCCGGGCTCGTCAATGCCGTGCTGCGCCGCTGCGCGCGCGAGGGGCAGCCCCTGATCGACGAGGTCAAGTCCCAGACCCTCGATGTGCCGCCATGGTTGCTGGCGCGCTGGACCGCCCAATACGGCGAAGGCGTTGCGCGCGACATCGCGGTGGCGGTCGGTCACGAGCCGTCGTTCGACATCACGGTGAAGTCGGACGCCGCGCAATGGGCGAGCCGGCTGCATGGCGAAACGCTGCCGACCGGGACCGTGCGCACGCTGCTGCAGGGCTCGGTCACCATGCTGCCGGGCTTCACCGAGGGCCAATGGTGGGTGCAGGACGCGGCGGCGGCGCTGCCCACGCGCTTGTTTGGCGACGTCGCCGGCAAAACCATCGCCGACCTGTGCGCCGCGCCCGGTGGCAAAACGGCACAGCTTGTCCACGCCGGCGCCTACGTCACCGCGGTCGACCGTTCGCCGAATCGCATGGCGCGGTTGCGCGACAATCTCGCCCGGCTTTCTCTGCATGCCGAGACCGTGGTAGCCGACGCCGCCGAATGGCCGGGAAATAATTGCGGCGGCTTCGACGGTATCCTGGTCGATGCGCCCTGCGCCTCGACCGGCACCATCCGCCGCCATCCCGACGTCGCCTGGCTGCGCGAGGAGGCCGATATCCTTGCCCTGGCGGCATTGCAGAAGCGGCTGCTGCAGCGGGCGGTCGCGCTTCTCAAACCGGGCGGAACCCTGGTCTACTGCACCTGCTCGCTGGAAGCGGAAGAAGGCGAACTGGCCATCGCGGCCCTGCTGGACAGCGAAACAGGCATGCGCCGGGCCCCAATCGACGCCGGCGAGGTCGCGGGACTGACCGAGATCGTCACTTCGGAGGGCGATCTGCGCATGCTGCCCTGCCATCTGCCGCATCACGACCCCAGGCTGGGCGGCTTCGACGGCTTTTACGCCGCGCGGCTGGTTAAATCCTGATTTTGCACCGGATTTCCGGTCGGCGCGTTGATTCGCGCGGTTTCAAGATGGTGTCTTGGGCGCGTTTCCGGATTAATAAGGATTCGCAGAAGAATCCCCCACCCAGGCAACCTCAGGGCAAGGCTTGTCGGTCGCTCAGCGCAGACGCATTTCGACACTGATCCTGGGCCGTTTCGCGCGAACCGTGATGTCGCGCGCCGGCGGCGGTTCGGTGGCGCTGTCGTGGCTGTGGCCGGGCCGCACCGACCGCCTGATCATCGCCCCGCACGACCTGCGGACCGCCGACGCCACCCGCGCCGCCGAAATCTATGCCGGCCGCTTTGTGTTCGCCGGCAAGATCGTGACCTGCCACGGGCGCTCGATCTTCGATCTCGAGCCGCCGTCGGAAGACTGGGAGGTCGCGCTGCTCGGCTTTGGCTGGTTGCGGCATTTGCGCGCGGCCGATACCGCGCTGACCCGTGCCAATGCCCGCTCGCTGGTCGACGACTGGATTTCGAATCCAATGCACCGGCGGCCGATCGGACGCCGCGCCGACGTGTTGGCGCGGCGGGTGATCTCGCTTTTGTCGCAGGCACCGCTGGTGCTCGGCGACACCGATGGCAAATTCTATCGGCGTTATTTGCGCGGGCTGACGCGCGAGATCCGCTATCTGCGCTACAGCATGATCGACATGGCCGACGGCGTGCCGCGGCTGCAGGTATTGATCGCGCTTTGCTACGCCTCGCTCTGCCTTGCCAACCAGGCGCGGCATATCCGCACCGCCACCCGCAAACTGTCCGAGGAATTGCAGCGACAGATACTGCCCGATGGCGGCCATATTTCGCGCAATCCCGGCGCGTTGATCGAATTGTTGATCGACCTGCTGCCGTTGCGGCAGACCTTTGCCGCGCGCAACATCGCGCCACCGCCGGCGCTCTTGAACGCGATCGATCGCATGATGCCGATGCTGCGCTTCTTTCGCCACGGCGACGGCAGCTTTGCGCTGTTCAACGGCATGAGCAGCGCGCCCTCCGATCTGCTGGCGACCCTGCTTGCCTATGACGACACCCACGGCGCGGCGATGGCGAACATGCCGCACACCGGCTACCAGCGGCTCGATGCCGGCGCCCTGACGGTTATCATGGACGCCGGGCCGCCGCCGCCGGCCAATGTCAGTCACGACGCCCATGCCGGCTGCCTTTCGTTTGAACTTTCGGCCGGGCAGAACCGCATCGTCATCAATTGCGGGATGCCCGCCACCGGCCGCGACAACTGGCGCAGCTTCGCGCGCAGCACGGCGGCGCATTCGACCCTGACCTATCACGAGACCTCGTCCTGCCAGTTCGTCGAACTCTCGGCGATGAAGCGGCTGCTGCAGGGCGCGCCGGTCGTCAGCGGTCCGGCCAATGTGGAAAGCTACCGCGAGGAGGCTGCCAACGGCGTGCTGCTGACCACCTCGCACGACGGGTACCTGGCGCGGTTCGGTGTGGTCCATCGCCGCTTGCTGATGGCCGCGCCGGACGGATCGCGGCTCGACGGCGAGGACACGCTGTCGCCGGCGCCGGGCGGCCGCATCAAGGGCTCCGATGCCGACTATGCGCTGCGGTTTCATCTGCACCCTGCGGTGAAGGCGAGCCGTCTCAGCGACGCGCGCGGCGTGATGCTGGTGCTGCCAAATCGCGAGGTCTGGACCTTCGAGGCGCTCGACGACAGGGTCGAACTCGAGGACAGCGTATTCCTCGCGGGAAATGACGGCCCGCGCCGCACCGGACAGATCGTGATACGACAGGACTCGCGGCATGCCAGTTCGATCCGCTGGAGTTTCGTCCGTTCGACGACGTCGGCTTCCGCGACCCCGGACCGGCGCAACTCCCGCCGCGAGCCGGAATTGCCGCTGTAGCGCGCGGCAGTCCGATCCCGAGAGCGGTTTGGCTGTGGCTAATGCGATCGGTCCCGCGACCGCTGGTTTCGCGCCCGGCAAAACCATGCTACCCGGCGGCCTCACTCCACAGGACCTAGACCTATGACCGACCACCCGCGCCGTGTGACCCGCGCGTTACTGTCTGTTTCCGACAAATCCGGACTGATCGAGTTCGCCCGCGCGCTTTCCGGCCACGGCATCGACCTCGTCTCCACCGGTGGCACCGCCAAGGCGATCGCGGCCGCGGGATTGAAGGTCACCGATGTTTCGGAACTGACCGGTTTTCCGGAAATGATGGATGGGCGGGTCAAGACCCTGCACCCGAAGGTGCATGGCGGATTGCTGGCGATTCGCGACAATGCCGAGCACAAGCAGGCCATGAAGGCGCATGGCATCGCGCCGATCGACCTCCTGGTGGTCAATCTCTATCCGTTCGAGGCGACCGTCGACAAGGGTGCCGGCTTCGAGGAGTGTATCGAGAACATCGACATCGGCGGCCCTGCGATGATCCGCGCCGCGGCGAAAAACCATGACGACGTCGCCGTGGTGGTCGAGGCGCAGGATTATCAGGCCGTGCTGGACGAACTCGGCGCCAACCAGGGTGCGACCACGCTGACGCTGCGCCGCCGCCTCGCCGCCAAGGCCTACGCCCGCACCGCGGCCTATGACGCCGCGATCTCGAACTGGTTTGCGCTTCAGCTGAAAACCGAAGCGCCGGATTTCCGCGCTTTTGGCGGCCGCCTGATCCAGCCGCTGCGCTATGGCGAGAACCCGCACCAGACCGCCGCGTTCTACCGTACGCCCGACCGGCGCCCGGGCATTGCCACGGCGCGGCAACTGCAGGGCAAGGAATTGTCGTACAACAACATCAACGACACCGATGCGGCCTATGAATGCATCGCCGAATTCGATCCGGCACGCACCGCCGCCTGTGTCATCGTCAAGCATGCCAACCCCTGCGGCGTCGCCGAAGCCGGCGATCTCGTCGGTGCCTACCGCAAGGCCTTTGCCTTCGATACCCAATCGCCTTATGGCGGCATCATCGCCGTCAATCGCACGCTGGACGCCAATGCCGCCCGCGCCATCACCGAGATCCTGACCGAAGTCATCATTGCGCCCGACGCGACCGAGGAGGCGATTTCGATCATAGCCAAGCGGCGGAATCTGCGGCTGCTGCTGGCCGGCAGCCTGCCCGACCCGCGTGCCGCCGGCCTGACCGCGAAAACCGTCGCCGGCGGCCTCCTGGTGCAGAGCCGCGACAACGCCGTGGTCGACGACATCACGCTCAAGACCGTGACCCGGCGCGCGCCCTCCGATACCGAGCGGCGCGACCTCAAATTTGCGTTCCGCGTTGCCAAGCATGTCAAGTCGAACACCATCGTCTATGCCAAGGATCTCGCAACCGTTGGCATCGGCGCCGGACAGATGAGCCGGGTCGATTCCGCACGCATCGCGGCGCGCAAGGCGCAGGATGCCGCCATCGACGCCAAGCTCGCAGAGCCCCTGACCCGGGGTTCGGTGGTGGCGTCGGACGCCTTCTTCCCGTTCGCCGACGGATTGCTGGTCGCGATCGAAGCCGGCGCTACCGCCGTGATCCAGCCCGGCGGATCGATCCGCGATGACGAGGTCGTCAAGGCCGCCGACGATGCTGGCATCGCCATGGTGTTCACCGGCGTCCGGCATTTCCGGCATTGATATGATCCGGTCGTCCCTGCGAACCCAAGGGACCCATAACCACCGGTGGTGCTTCGGCTGAAAGGCATCCACCCGAGTGCTTGAAGGGTAGGACACGGCGTATGGGTTCCTGCGTTCGCAGGGACGACTCGGAAATCAGTCCCGCACCCGGGCCAGCAGCGCCAACCCCGTAACGAAAAACAGCACCAGCACCGCCATCCCCGCCTTCTGGCTTTGCGTCAGCGCCGTGATGATTCCGATCAGCAGCGGCCCGATGAACGAGGTGACTTTTCCGGTCAGCGCGAACAGCCCGAAATATTGCGCGATCCGATCCCTCGGCGCGATCCGGATCAGCAAGCTGCGCGACGCCGCCTGCAGTGGTCCCCCGGCCGCACCGATCAGGCACCCGAGCACCAGATAAGCGCGCTCCGCGGCCGACGCGAACAACGCGCCGCCCGGCGATGGCGGCGCGACCTTGACGAAGAATACGTGATCCTTGCCAACCAGCAGGATCGCCACGATCGCCAGCAGCAGCATCGACATGCTGCCGGCTATCACGGTTTTCGGCCCGAGCGAATCGTCGAGCTTGCCGCCGAGCCAGGCGCCGAGAGTGCCGGCGATGGCGAGGATGATGCCGAAGCTGCCGATCTGGATGGTATTCCAGCCGAAGGTACCGGCAGCGTAGATGCCGCCGAACGCGAACAGTGACACCAGCCCGTCGGTGTAGATCATGTTGGCGAGCAGGAACGCCGCCATCGACTTCCGCTTTGGCAATTCGCGCAGCGTGTCGCGCAACTCGGTCAGGCCCTCCCCCAGCGCCTCGCGTACCGGGCGTTTCGCCGGATAATCCGGCGTCAGCAGGAACATCGGCAGCACGAAGATGACGAACCAGATGCCGGTGAGCGGGCCGCTGATGCGATCGCCCTGATGGGTGACCGGATCGAGACCGAACAGCGGAACGAAGCCGAACAGCGTGCGTCCGGTTTCGGGGCTGGCCGCCAGAAAGCCGAGCACCAGGATAAGGCTGAGGATGCCGCCGACATAGCCGGTCGCCCAGCCGGTGCCGGACAGCCGTCCGATCTGATCCGGCGGCACCAGGGTCGGCATCATCGCATTGTTGAAGACGGTGGCGAATTCGACGCCGATCGTCGCCAACCCATAGGCGAGCAGCAGCGGTAGTATCACGCCGGGGTCGCCCGGCTTGCCAAACCACATCAGGCCCGAGCCGATCACCAGCATCGCGCCAAAGCCGGCGATCCATGGCTTGCGGCGACCGCTGGCATCGGCGATCGCGCCCAGCACCGGCGACATCAGCGCGATCATCAGGCCGGCCGCCGCGGTGGCAAACCCCCACAGCGATTGCCCGCTCGCCGCGTCCGGGGCGATATGGGTGGCGAAATAGGGGGCAAACACGAAGGTCGTGATCAGCGTGAAATAGGGCTGCGCGGCCCAATCGAAGAAAATCCAGCTGATGACGGCCGAGCGCGGCGGATACTGCTGCATATCGGCAATGCGTGGGTCCGAAGCTATCGCCATGCCCAAGATGTCCTGCCAATCACAAGGAGGCGTTTTGCCCGTAGCCGCGAAAGCCATATAGCATCCGCGGCTGCAGCAACGCTTGCCTGTTTCGTGATTGCAACCCGCGGCAGAATTTTGATGACCTTCCTTGCGGCCACGCAGCGCCGGATCCTTGCCGGTCTCATGCTCCTTGTCGTGTGTGGCATGCCCGCAGCGGCACAGGAGCATCGCCGCAGCTTCTATACCCCACCGGCGGCCGGCACGTTTCATGCCGTGGGTGCCGAGCACGGCATGGTGGTGGCGCAGGAAAAGATTGCGGCGCAGATCGGTGCCGAGCTGCTGAAACGTGGCGGCAATGCGGTCGATGCCGCGGTGGCGACCGGTTTCGCCATGGCCGTGACGTATCCCCGCGCGGGCAACATCGGCGGCGGCGGCTTCATGGTGATCCATTCGGCCGAGCACCACGAGGATGTCGCCATCGACTATCGCGAGACCGCGCCGGCGGCGACCACGCCCCGGATGTTCCTCGGATCCGATGGCAAGCCCGATGCCGCAAAGTCGCGCGATTCCGCACTCGCCATCGGCGTTCCCGGCACCGTCGCCGGACTGGCGCTGGCGCTGGAAAAATACGGCTCCGGCAAGTTCACGCTGGCGGAAATCCTGCAGCCCGCCATCGATCTCGCGCGCAACGGAATTGTCATCGCCGACGACAGCGCCGATACGCTGCCGGACTGGCACAGGCGACTGGCGCGCTGGCCCGCTTCGGAGAAGATCTTTTCCCGCGCGGACGGCACTTCGCTGCGTGAAGGCGACAGGCTGATCCAGACCGACCTCGCCGCGACGCTGGCAGCGATCGCCGAACAGGGTCCACGCGGATTTTACCAGGGTCCGGTCGCGGCCAAGCTGGCAAAGGCGGTCGGCGACGCCGGCGGGATCATGACGTCAGACGACCTGAAAACGTATCGGGCCATCATCCGGGCGCCGATCCGCGGCAGCTATCGCGGCTACGACATTGTCGCAATGCCGCAGCCATCGTCCGGCGGCGTCGTGCTGCTGGAGGCCTTGAACATCCTCGAGGGTTTTCCGATGCAGGACATGAAGCAGGGCTCGGCGGCTTCGCTGCATGTGATGATCGAGGCCATGAAGCGCGCCTATGCCGACCGGGCGCGCTATCTCGGCGATCCCGCCTTTGTCAGCGCCCCGATCGCGACGCTGGTCGCCAAGGATTATGCGGCGAAGCAGCGCGCCAGCATCGATCTTGACCGCGCCACGCCGTGGACCGACGCGCTTTCTGCGACGCTGCCGCATGAAGGCAGCAACACCACGCATTTTTCGGTCGTCGATGCGGCTGGCAACGCGGTCAGCAACACCTATACGCTGAATTTCAGCTACGGCGTCGGCCTGGTCGCCGAAGGCACCGGCGTGCTGCTCAACAACGAACTCGACGATTTCACCGCGGCGCCCGGCGCATCCAACGCTTTCGGTCTGGTCGGATTCGAGGCCAACCTGCCCGGCCCCGGCAAGCGGCCCCTGTCGTCGATGTCGCCAACCATCGTGCTGAAGGATGGCAGGCCGGTGCTGGTGACGGGCTCGCCCGGCGGAAGCCGCATCATTTCGACGGTGCTGCAGGTGATCGTCAACGTGCTCGACTACCATATGGATATCGCCTCTGCGGTGGCGGCGCCGCGGCTGCACCATCAATGGCTGCCGGACGAGGTCCGGAT
>JBDTKD010000033.1:0-8264 GCA_039935515.1 Bradyrhizobium sp. | reverse complement strand
TGGCAGTCCGTTTGTCGTAGAGGTCCGGTTCCATCGCCCAAAGCCCTTGGTCATGGCCGGCCGCATAGGTCTGGTTGGTCTGGGTCGGATTACGGTTGACCAGCGGCCGCAGATACATCGGGTGGGTGGCGCTGCGCACCTCGTGCTCGATGGTGAACAGCGGCTTGCCGTCGGCGAGATCGACGATGTCGCGGAAGCGGTATTGATACTGGTTGTCCTCGCTGTAGATCAGGCTGCGCGCCGACAACTCGCGGTAGGGGCCGGAGAAATTCGTGATATACATTTGCACATGATGGCCGTCATATTCCGGCTGCGGCCGGTCGGTCTCACGAAATTGCAGGTATTGGTCCCTGCCCATCTTCACCCGCGCAAGCCTGCCGTCGCCGTTGCTGAACTCGGCCGGCATCCCCATCACCTTCGGATAGAAGCCGCAAATGCCCTTTACCGTGCCGGCCGGCACGTCGAATTCGACATAGGGAATGCCGAGCGTGATGCGTCCGAACCGTGCCGCGTCCGGCTCGTAGCAACGCACGCGATTGCCCCATGGACAGGTCGCCTCGACGTAATCGTTATTCTCCCGGAAGCTGAACGCCGTGCCTTCAAGTTTCCTCGCCACCGAGGCGAGGCGGTCGAGCAGAGCCTTGCGGCCCGACATGACGATCCCGGTATGGCCGCGCAGCACTTGCGCGTCACCGCTGGGCAGATGAAACTGGCTTCTGCCGACATTGATCCACATGTTGCTGTCGGAGACCATCAGATAGGGGTCGCGGGTCAGCCCAAGCCCGGCGACATAGAACAATGTCGCAAGGCGCTGATCCGGGACCTGAACGTTGACATGTTCGAGGTGGATGGCATTGCCAAGGTCTTCGGCGGTGCGGTCATATTGCTGCATGGGCGTGGTTCCGGATGCGAATAAGGGCCTACCCTAGCTCAGCGCGCCGTGCCGATCCAACCATTCAATCAGACAAGGAGCGGAGGCGTTGCGGCAAAAGCCGGCCAAAGACAACCTGCGAGACGGCGGGCAAATTCCTGAGACGGCCGCGGCTATAGCGATTTCCGGTTCATTCGAATCATTGTTGCTTCTCCCGGGGCCTCATGGTTCGAGACGCGCAAAGGCGCGCTCCTCACCATGAGGGTCTGAGACCTCGTCCTGAGGAGCATCGCAAAGCGATGCGTCTCGAAGGATGAAGCATTTGAGGTGAAAATTGGGCGTCGTCGGCAATACGTGTTTCGGTAGAGCCAATGCTGCAACTCCCTGGGACACAGCGCGGCACCTGAGGCCGGCTGACCATCTTGCACCGAATGTACAGGTGATTGCGCGCAGGTGTAAACGCTGGGGCGCTATTTCCGCGGTCGGTTCAGCGGGCCAGCCAAATCAAATGGCGGATCATGCCATCGATGCTGGCATGGTGGCGGCGAATGTGGGACCGCGAGCCGGCCGGCTGATCTGACGATGCGGCTCGGCGCGGCCCGATCGCTTCGAACTGCGCCTTCTGTTCGTCACTGAGCTTGCCATAGAAGTCATCCAATGCCGTGCGCACGGTCTTGACGGCGTCCAGCATGGTGTTCAGCCGTTTGCCGACCGCTTCGAGCCGCGCCGGCGGCGTGATGGCGTCGCTGGGCTGGCATGACGCCTTGAGCATGTCCGCAGCTTTCGCCGTAGCGTCCTGGAGTGCGGCAAGGCTGGTTCGTTGGGCGTCGGTCGGATGTATTTTGGCGTCGATTTCAGCGGTCGGCCACGTCAGGGCGCCGGATTGCGCAGCGCCGCAGCTTTGCGCCAGCGAGCCGGCGTTATTTTGCGCGGCCTTGCTTTGACGCTGGTCCTGGCCGAGCGCGTTCAGGCGGGCCTTCTGATCGTCGTTCAGGAGATCGTAGAATTTCTGCAAGGCCGGCTGAACCGTGCCGACCGCGGCAATCATCGCCTCGATCCGTTTTTGCATGGATTCAAGGCGCGCGGGGGCCGTCGCCGCGATCTGTGTCGGGCATGCGGCCTTGATGTCCTGCGCTGCCTTGACGGAAGCATTGGCGAGGTCATCGAGCGCCGCGCGCTGTGCGTCGTTGGGCTGAATTGCCTGCTGGATCTGATCGATCGGCAGGCCCGCGATCTCGCGAGTGTCGTCGCCGCACATTTGCGCCAATTGGTCGGAGGCTGCGGCCGCGGCCGGGGCGCCCGATGCCGGTCGAGAGCCGTTCACGCGCGGCGGCAAATAGCCGGCGAGGTCGTCATAACCGTAAGGAGCGAAAATGCCGGCATAGATGTCGTTGTAACCGTAGTCCCAGAACGACGCGTCGTCGCCATAGCCCCACATCGTGTAGTCGTACCAATCGTTGTAGGCGAACGGCCAGAACAATGGGCCGACCCAGCCATAGCCGCCGTTGCGGTGTCGCCACCAGCCGTTTCTGCCGCGGCTATGCTGCCATCCGGCCGTGGCTGCACTTGCCGCGATCTGAGCGCGCGTATGTGGATTTCGCAGCGCGGTTCGATTGTGCAGTGCGCCAGCGACCGAACGCGAGTTCAGCGCGTGTTGCACTGCGCGTGACCTCACGCTGGCGTTGTGGTTTCCGCGGAAACCTGTATTCCGATTTCCCCTGAGCGTGGCGTTGCGATTTTGCGGCAGCGTCGCTCTGCGGCTGGCGCGGCTTGGGTTGCCATGGGTGGCAGACGAGCGCTGACCGCGAAAACCGGGCCGCGCTGCGGAATGCGATATCGCCGGCCTGCCGATATGCCCTCCAGGTCGTCCGCCGATATGTCCTCCGCCGATATGCGCGCCACCGAAACGCGCGCCACCGCCTGGGCGCGCACCGCCGAAATGTGCGCCACCACCGAAGTGGCCTCCGCCGCCACCGATGTGACCACCACCACCGAAGTGACCGCCGCCACCGCCGAAGTGACCGCCGCCGCCGCCACCGCCAATATGACCACCGCCACCGCCACCGCCGCCACCACCGCCATGACCGCCACCACCGCCGCCTCTTTGCGGCCCCGCGGCAGCAGGACCGGTCAGAACGATCGCCAGAACAACAACCAGGAGATTGAATTTCGACATCGCACCCTCGACGCGCGCGGGCCCCGGTGAGAGGGGCTGATCCGCGCGGGGTAACCCGTGCGGGACGCTAAAGTTCCCCCGGTGAGGCCTTTGAACAAGCAGAACAAGCCCGACAAAATGTAGCGATTCGCATTCCCGACGGTTACGCGGCTAGCCTGCCACCTCGGAATAGGACGTCGCCGGCACCTGGGTCTCGATCGCTTGTTCTTTGGCAACCACCCTGGGCTTGCGCAGCCAGACATAAATCTGGGCCACGATCAGTACAAGGCAGATCAAGAGAAAGAACGCGCTGATCGGGCGGTCGATGAAGGTCGTCAAATCGCCGCGGGAGATCAGCAGGCTGCGGCGGAAGTTTTCCTCAAAGCGCGGGCCAAGCACGAATCCGAGCAGCACCGGTGCAGGATGGAAATCGAGCCGCAGCAGGACGTAGCCGACAATGCCGATCACCAGGGTTTCGCCGACCTGGAACATGTCGTTGTTGGCCGCATAGACCCCGATGCAGACGAAGAACATCGCGCTCGGATAGAGGTAGCGATAGGGAATGCTGAGCAGTTTCACCCACAGGCCGATCATCGGCACGTTGAGAATGACCAGGAGGATGTTGCCGATCCAGAAGCTCGCAATCAGACCCCAGAAGATATCAGCGTGCTGGCTGATCAGCTGCGGTCCGGGAACGATGCCGTGAATGATGAGGGCGCCGAGCAGCAGGGCCATGGCGGTGTCGCCGGGAATACCGAGGCTCATGGTCGGGATGAAGTCGCCCTGCACCGAGGAATGCGTTGACGCCTCGGGGCATGCGACACCCTCGATCGCACCGTGCCCGAACCGCTCCGGCGTCTTCGAAATCCTCTTCTCGGTGGCATAGGAGACAAACGAGGCGATCGTCGGTCCGGTGCCGGGAATCAATGCACAGAGGCTGCCGAGGATGGTGCCGCGGATCATCGGCCAGAACGCCAGCTTGAGGTCTGCCTTCGACGGAAACATGTCGGAGATGCCGACCTTGGCGTATTTCATGTCGACGGTTTCGGTATTGTTGATGCTGTTCATGAACTCGGCGATGCCGAACATCCCGAGCGCAAGCGCGATGATCTCGACGCCGTCGAACAGCTCGGTGACGCCGAAGGTGAAGCGGGGCTGTCCGGTCTCGATGTCCGATCCCACGATGCCGACCAAAAGGCCGAGCACCGTCATCGCGATACCCTTGAGCGGCGATCCCTTCGCCAGTGTCGAGCCCGCGAGCAATCCCACCAGCATCAGCGAACAAACTTCGGCGGGCCCGAATTCGAGCGCCATCTTGACGAGGAACGGCGCCAGGAAAACCATTTCGGTGATGCCGAACGACGCACCGATGAAGGCGGCGATGATGGTGATGCCGAGCGCCGTGCCGCCCTTGCCCTGCTTGGTCAGAGGAAATCCGTCGAGACAGGTCACGGCATGCGGCGGATGACAGGGCAGATTGAGCAGGATCGAACAGATCGCCCCGCCATACTGGGCGCCGTAATAGACGCCGGAAAGCATCAGGATCGCGGGCACCGGCTGCATCCCGAAGGTCAGCGGGAGCAGGATCGAGATCGTGGCAACGGGACCCATCCCCGGCAGCACCCCGACCAGGTTGCCGACCAGCACCCCGAGGAAACAATACATCAGGTTGTGCGGCTCGAGCGCGACGCCAAAGCCGTACCAAAGATCCGTAATCGCCGTTGAGATCACAGGTTGACCCCGCGCAGCAGCGGGAACGGAATGCTCAGCAAATAATGGAACAGCACGACGCCGAACACGGTCACGCCGGCCGCCAGAACGAGCGACGATTTGTACGTCGCCGTTTTATCGCCAAGCGCGCAGACAAAGACGCAGGCGAACACCGCTGGAATCATGCCGCCGTACTGCCCGAGAATAATAAACAGGATGGGGCCGCCGATGATGCAGAGCCAGCCGAACCATTGCGGGTTGTCAGGCAGGAACTTGTTGTCGTCGGGCTCGGATGATCCCAGCGCCGTGCCGGCGATCAGGACCCCGATAAATGCCAGCACGATGCCGAGCATGACCGGCATGAATCCGGGGCCCATTCTGGCGAGAGTGCCGAATTTGTAGCCGGTGCCGGTCACGGCGGCTCCCACTCCGAGCAGCACCATCAGGCCGCCGGCGTAGTAATCGCGTTTCAGCCTGAATCTGTCCTGCAACGGCGCATCTCCGGGGATGGTTTTTTGGGGCGACCCTACCTTCAGGCTCGGAACCTGTCGATATCAGGCTTGTCATGCCCAGCGCGACAGTGCTCCAGGCCGAATTCATCGGAGCGCTCCGACGCCGACCGGGGCGCCGGATGGTCCGCGGTCGGCAGAAAGAAAGGCGGCTGGCCTCGACCCGCCTCTGTAAATATTCTTCCAGAACCGGGAATAATCGCATAGTGGTGTGGAGGCATCGACACCCAATCTACTTTAGTTTCGCCGCCGGTTAAGGTTTATGGTGTGGTTTCGCTTGCCGCGCGCGCAGGCACCGTTAGAATACCGGCAGCCAGTCTAAGAGCCTATCAAGTGGAGAGAAACGACATGACAAATACGTCCCGCCCGCCTGTTTTTTGGTCATTGCGGGGACTTCTCGGCGCGACTGCGCTGGGCCTGCTGGCAACCGCCTCGGGTCAGGCGTTGGCCGCGGATCCGATCAAGCTCGGCGTGATCGCCGAAGCGCAGGCGATCGCTGGCGCTTCGATCCCCCAGGCAGCCCAAATGGCCGCGGAAGAAATCAACGCCAAGGGCGGCGTTGACGGCCGCAAGATCGAGATCATCACCTACGACAACCACAGTTCCTCTGCGGATTCCGTCCGCGCTTTCCAGCGCGCGGTCAACGAGGACAAGGTCAACATGGTCATCGCGAGCTACATCAGCGAAGTCGTGCTGGCGCTGGAACCGTGGGCCGCGCGGCTCAAGACGCCGTTCGTGTCGCCGGGTGCGGCGTCCAACGAAATCAGCAAGAGCGTGCATAGCGACTATGAGAAGAACAAATACACCTTTCACGGCTATCTGACTTCGGCGGCGCTCGCGTTGTCGGTGTGCGATGCCGCCAAGGAACTTCTGGTGGACCAGAAGCACATGAAGTCCGCCGTCATCATGAGCGAGGACGCCGCCTGGACCAAGCCGCTCGACGTCGGATATGAGGAGTGCCTGCCCAAGATCGGCCTGAAAGTGCTCGACCACATCCGCTTCTCGCCCGACACCACCGACTTCACCCCGATCTTCAACAAGATCGAAGGTGCGAAGCCCGACGTGATCATCACCGGCATTTCGCATGTCGGGGTGCAGCCGACCGTGCAGTGGAAGAACCAGCAGGTGCCGATCCCGATGTTCGGCATCAGCTCGCAGGCCACCAACAGCACCTTCGGCAAGGATACCAACGAAGCGGCGGAAGGCGTTCTCTATCAGGGCGTCTCCGGTCCCGACGTCGCAGTTACCCCGAAGTCGATTCCGTTCGCCGAGGGCTTCAAGAAGAAGTTCGGCAATTATCCGTCCTATGCCGGCTACACCTCCTATGACGAGGTCTACTACATCGCCGACGCCGTGAAACGCGCGGGATCGACCGATGCGGACAAGCTGGTCGCTGCGCTGGAAAAGACCGACTGGGAAGGCACGATTGGCCGCATCCAGTTCTACGGCAAGGAGGATCCGTTCACCCATTCGATCAAATACGGCAAGGGCCTGATCACCGGCCTGATGCTGCAATGGCAGGATGGCAAGCAGGTGAGCGTCTGGCCCAAGGAAGTCGCCAAGGGCCAGCTGAAGTTCCCGAGCTTCATCAAGGTCACCACGAACTGACATTGCAATGATAGGCTCCCGGGTTCGCCCGGGAGCATTTTCATATCTGTAGTTTTCCCAGAGTGGGGCAGCGCTGCTGCCGCGGCCAAATTAAATGCTTGCCTTCCAGATCCTGATCGACGGCTTTGCCATCAGCGCACTGTACGCCCTCGGCGCGACCGGCTTCACCCTGATCTTCGGCGTCTCCGGCGTGCTCAATCTGTCGCACGGCGCCATCATGGTCCTGGCGGCGGTGGCTGCATGGGCCGCAGCGAGCGTGCTGCATATGGGCTCCTATTCCGGTGCGCTGGTTGGCGTCGCGGCAGCGCTGGTCGCCGCCTTCGCCACCTACTTCGCGGTGGTGCAGCCGATCCAGAGGTCGACGCGGATTCCCAACGAGGAGAAGGAGATCTTCGTCCTCACCGGTACGTTGCTGTGGGGAATCATGATTCAGGAGCTGATCGCGTATTTCTTCACCAACAATGCCAAGACCGTGTTGCCGATCGTCGACGGCGTGGTCGGCATCCTCGGCGTGCGCACGCCGAACAACGAAATCTTCACGGCCGTGGTCTGCTGCCTGGCCATCGGCCTGCTTTGGCTGCTGGTGAATCGAACCCGCACCGGCAAGGCGGTGCTGGCGGCATCGATGAACCCCCGCGGCGTCACATTGCTCGGACTTGAACTCACCAGCATCTATGTGGTGGTGTGGGGGATCTACGGCATCCTTGCCGGCGTCGCCGGCGTGCTGCTCGGCATGTTCCTCGGCGTCAGCTCCTACAGCGTCGGGCCGCTGACGGCGAGCGCGTTCTCGATCGTCGTGCTCGGAGGCCTCGGCAGCGTGTCGGGCTCCCTGATCGCCGCCTTCGTGGTCGGCTACCTCGAAACCCTCACCGCCTATCTGGTCTCGCCCGCCTACCGCACCATTCCGGCGCTGCTGCTGCTGGTCATCGTGATGTACATCCGGCCGCAAGGCCTGCTCGGGAGGCGATGAGCATGGCCGGTTTCTTCCAATCACGGCTGTTCCTGATCTCGCTCGTCATCGTCATCGTCGCCTCGACGCTGCCGCTCTACGTCTCCGGCTATGTTCTCGGACTGCTGACGGTCGCGTATTACTTCGGCGTGTTCGCAATGTCCTGGGACCTGCTGTTCGGTTTCGCCGGCGAGGTGAATTTCGGACCGACCTTCCTGATCGGCGTCGGCGCCTACACCGCGGGTATCCTCAACAATCAATATGGCTGGTCGGTGTATCTGTGCGTCGCACTCGGCGCGCTGGCCGCGGTGGTCGCAGGCTTCGTGCTGGCGCTGCCGGCGTTGCGGGTGCGCGGTCCTTATTTCGGACTGACCACGCTGGTCGCCGTGCTGATACTGCAGAATTTCGTGGTCGTGTTCGCCGATCTTACCGGCGGCGAAATCGGCCTGACCATTCCCGACG
>JBDTKD010000032.1:0-3991 GCA_039935515.1 Bradyrhizobium sp. | reverse complement strand
GGACCCGGCGCTTGCTGGAGAATTTCGGCATCGATCAACGCTCAGCCGGAGATGGCCGCCCGCGCCGCCCTGAGTTTCGCGAAATCATCGCCGGCATGATGGGAGGAACGGGTCAGCGGGTTCGCTGACACCATCAGGAAGCCCTTGGTGTAGGCGATCTTCTCATAGCCCGCGAATTCATCCGGCGGCACATACCGCATCACGGCGTGATGCTTGCGGGTCGGCTGCAAATATTGGCCGATGGTGAGAAAATCGACATCCGCCGAGCGCAGGTCGTCCATTACCTGCAATATCTCGTGACGCTCCTCGCCGAGCCCGACCATGATGCCGGACTTGATGAAGAGTGCGGGATCGATTTCCTTGACCCGCTGCAACAGCCGGATCGAATGGAAATAACGCGCGCCGGGGCGGACGCTGAGATAGCGCGAGGGCACGGTTTCCAGATTGTGGTTGAACACGTCGGGCTTGGCCGCCACCACGCGTTCGAGCGCGCCATCCTTGCGCAGGAAATCCGGCGTCAGGATCTCGATGGTCGTGGTCGGACAGCGTGCGCGGATCGCGCGGATGGTCTGCGCGAAATGCGCGGCGCCGCCATCGGCGAGATCGTCGCGATCGACCGAGGTGATCACGATGTGGGCAAGCCCGAGCTTGAAGGTGGCCTCGGCGACGTTCTCGGGCTCGTGCTCGTCGAGCGCGCCGGGCATGCCGGTCTTGACGTTGCAGAAGGCGCAGGCACGGGTGCAGGTGTCGCCCATGATCATGAAGGTGGCGTGTTTTTTGTCCCAGCACTCGCCGATGTTCGGGCAGCCCGCCTCCTCGCACACGGTGACGAGGCCGTTTTCCTTGACGATCCTGCGGGTATCGGCGTAGCCGCGGGAGGTCGGCGCGCGCACCCGGATCCAGTTCGGCTTCGGCGGCGAAAACGCATCCGGCCGGTTCACCTTTTCCGGGTGACGCGGGCGCAGCGGCGTGGCTGAAACGGTATCGACGACGATGACCATGGGGTGTCCGAAAGGCACAACGGTTGTTGTTAGGTAATCGGTCCGGCGGGTGCCCGCAACCCGGCTCGCCGAACCTAGCAGAACGTGCAACATAAGGGCAGCCTTCCCGGCTGCTCCCTGCTGATTCCCACCTGAAAATGGTTCGAAACCTTAACGCTGCCGCTCCGATTTCGCCTCGCCCCGGCAAGATGCTGAAGCGCGGGTTTTTCGGTCGTAGCGTGCATGCGGTCGCCCCCGATCTGATCGGCACGACCCTGCTGGTCGACGGCGTCGGCGGCATCATTGTCGAGGTCGAGGCCTATCACCACACCGATCCGGCCGCGCATTCGTTTCGCGGACCGACGCCGCGCAACCGGGTGATGTTCGGCCCGCCGGGCTTCTCGTACGTCTATCGTTCCTACGGTATCCACTGGTGCATCAATTTCGTTTGCGAGCAGGAAGGCTCGGCCAGCGCGGTCTTGATCCGTGCGCTGCAGCCGACCCATGGGATACCGGCGATGCGCCACCGGCGCGGGCTGCACGATGAGCGCGCGCTGTGCTCGGGTCCGGGCAAACTGACGGAGGCGCTGGGGATCACCATCGCGCACAGCGGATTGCCGCTCGATCGGCCGCCGATCGCGCTGCACGCGCGCGCCGGCAAGGTCGACATCGTTGCCGGCGTCCGGATCGGCCTCACCAAGGCGGTCGAACTGCCGTGGCGGTACGGATTGAAAGACTCGAAATTCGTCAGCAAGCCGTTTTGACGACACGGCGTAGCCCGGATGGAGCGCAGCGAAATCCGGGAATCGCAACGCGGAGGCGACCCCGGATTGCGCTACGCTCCATCCGGGCTACGATTGGGCAGCTTGCCCGCATCGCGCCTGCACCCGCGTGACGCCGGCGGTGACGGAAACGTGGTCTGGTACCGATACCACTCATGACGCGTTCTTGAGGCGCTGCAGCGCTTCCAGTATCCTGGCCTTGCGCGCCAGCGCCGCCTCGCGCTTTTCCTTTTCCTCCTCGACGATCTCCTCCGGCGCGTTGGCGACGAATTTCTCGTTCGAGAGCTTGGCGTCGACCCGCTTGATGTCGGCGTCGGCCTTGGCCATTTCCTTGTTGAGCCGGGCCTTCTCCGCCGAAAGATCAATCACTCCCTTGAGCGGCAAGGCCGCGACCTCGCCGCGCACCAGCAATTGCACCGCGCCTTGCGGCGCCGCATCGGCGAAGGCGATGTCGGCAAGCCGCGCCATCCGCTTGACCACGCCGCTCCAGCGTTGCGCGCGCTGTTTTGTCTCGACAGAGGCACCCGCCAGAACCAGAGGTGTCAGTGTCGCCGGCGGAATGTTCATTTCCGCCCGCACCGAGCGAATGGCGGTGACGAGGTCGACCACCCACCCGATCTCGCTCTCGGCGGCGGGGTCGCTGAAATCGGGAGCATCGAGCGCAAACAGGACCGGCGGGATCAGCGGATCGTTCGGACCTGTGGCCGACATCACCGCGAGTTGCTCGGCGGTCATTTCGCGCGCTTTGCGCGGCCACGGCGTCAGCGCCAGCAACGTGCGGTTCTTGCGCGGCCTACCCCCCTCCCCGCCCTCCCCCGCAAGGGGGGAGGGAGAAGGGAGTGCGGTCACCGCCCAGAGTTCTTCGGTAATGAACGGCATGAACGGGTGCAGCAGCTTGAGGATCTCGTCGCGCGCCCACGCCACCATGGCGCGGGTCTCGGACTTCGCGGCGCCGTCCTCGCCGAGCAGGACCGGCTTGGCGAGCTCCAGGTACCAGTCGCAATAGACGTTCCAGACGAAACGGTAGATCGAACCTGCGGCGTCGTTGAAGCGATAGGCTTCGATCGCCTCGGTGACTTCGCGCGCAGCCAGCACGGTCTCATGCGCGATCCAGCGGTTCAGCGTCTGCCCGGCCTTGGTGGCGTCGAAGCCGGGCTTCTGTGCGCAGTCGTTCATTTCGGCGAAACGGCAGGCATTCCACAGCTTGGTTGCGAAGTTGCGGTAGCCCTCGACACGCTGCGGGGCGAGCTTGATGTCGCGGCCCTGCGCCGCCATCGCCGCCAGCGTGAAGCGTAGCGCGTCGGCGCCGAAATCGTCGATCAGATGCAGGGGATCGATGACATTGCCCTTCGATTTCGACATCTTCGCGCCCTTTTCGTCGCGAACCAGGGCGTGGATGTAAACCGTCGGGAACGGAGCGTCCTTCATGAAATGGAGGCCCATCATCATCATGCGGGCGACCCAGAAGAAGATGATGTCGAAGCCGGTGACGAGAACATCGGTCGGATAATAACGTCTCACATCGGTTTCGTCGTCGGGCCAGCCCAGCGTCGAGAACGGCCACAGCGCCGAGGAGAACCAGGTGTCGAGCACGTCCTCGTCGCGGGCGATGAAGCCTTCACGCTTGGCCGGATCGAGCGCCATCTCGCGGCCCTGCTCCGGCGTGATGACCTCCTGCTCGACGTAATAGCCGAGCGCGTTGCCGACCGCTTCCTCCTCGGTTTCGGCGACAAACACCTTGTCGTCCGGCCCATACCACGCCGGAATCTGGTGACCCCACCAGAGTTGGCGCGAGATGCACCAGGGCTGGATGTTGTCCATCCATTCGAAGTAGGTCCTCTCCCAGTTCTTCGGCACGAAACTGGTCGCGCCGCTGCGCACCGCGGCGATCGCGGGCCGCGCCATGGTCTTGGCGTCGACATACCACTGGTCGGTCAGATAGGGCTCGATCACCACGCCGGAGCGGTCGCCATGCGGCACCATATGGGTGTTGGGCTCGATCCGCTCCAGGAAGCCGAAGTCCTGCAGCCGTGACACGAGCTGCTTGCGGGCCGCGAACCGTTCGATCCCGTTCAATTCCTCGGCAAGCTGCATCGACCCTTCCGGCAAGCCGCGCAAATAGTCCTCGTTGCCGACCAGCGCGAGACGGCCCTCCTGGTCGAGCACGCTGATCTGCGCCAGATTGTGCCGCCGGCCGACTTCGAAGTCGTTGAAGTCATGCGCCGGCGT
>JBDTKD010000031.1:0-5636 GCA_039935515.1 Bradyrhizobium sp. | reverse complement strand
GGCTGCGCGAACTGGAGGCGAGCGGCATCACGCGGCGATCCGGGCGCAGCGCGGCGGACATCCGATGAGCGAGCCGATCACATCAACACCCGCCCCGGCCGACGCGCCGCCACCGCGCCGGTCCTGGATCCGATCCTGGCCGATGACGTTGCCGCTGGTCGGCTTCGCGGCGCTGGCCGCGATCTTCTGGTTCAGGCTGGGAGACGGCGACCCCTCCAGGATCCCCTCGGCCCTGATCGGACATCCGGCGCCGTCAACGGTGCTGCCGCCGCTGCAGAGCCTGCTCGACAATGGCGCGCAGGTGCCCGGGCTCGATCCCGCCGCGCTGCGGGGCAAGGTCAGCATTGTCAACGTCTGGGCCTCATGGTGCGTGCCATGCCATGACGAAGCCCCGCTGCTGACCGCGCTCGGCCACGACAAGCGGCTGCAAATGGTCGGCATCAACTACAAGGACGCCCCCGACAACGCCCGCCGCTTTCTCGGCCGCTACGGCAATCCGTTCGGCATGGTCGGCGTCGACGGCAACGGCCGCGCGGCGATCGAATGGGGCGTCTATGGTGTGCCGGAGACCTTCATTGTCGGCCGCAGCGGCACGATTCTCTACAAACTGGTCGGCCCGGTCACGCCGGAGAATATCGACACCGTGCTCAAGCCCGAGATCGACAAGGCGCTGAACGCGGGGGGCTGAGAACATTCGTAGGCACCCGTAGCTCGGATGGAGCCCTCGGGTCGCGCGTTCGGCGTGCCCAAGGATAAACTCCTCGAAATCCGGGGCGGTCGCATCCGCATCGCGATTCCCCGGATTACGCTGAGTTTATCTTTGGGCACGCCGAAGGCGTGACCCGAGGGCTTCATCCGGGCTACAATTCTCTCCGTCGCAATGAAAAAAGCGGGAGAGGGGGAAACGAAACCTCACCCCTTGCTGACATCCCCCGCCTCCGCTTCGCTCGCTTCCAATGACGCCGGCTCGAGATGATAGCGCTTGATCAGCGGCATCTGCAGGATCGCGAAGCCCATCGTCAGCGGGATCACGCCGAACGCCTTGAACGCCACCCAGAAATCGGTGCTCTGGGTGCGCCAGATGATTTCGTTCAGGATCGCCATCGCCAGAAAGAACAGCGCCCAGCGCAGCGTTAGCCGGCGCCAGCCCTGCGGCGTGAGATTGAACATCTGATCGAACATGATCGCGATGAAGGAGCGGCCGAACAGCAGCCCGCCGCCCAGCACCGCGGCGAACAGGCCGTAGATGATGGTCGGCTTGACCTTGATGAAGGTTTCATCATGCAGCACCAGGGTCAGCGTGCCGAACACGATGACGACGATCCCGGTAACCAGCGCCATGATCGGGACGTGCCGGGTCACCACATAGGATGCGATCATCGCGGCCACCACCGCCACCATGAACGCGCCGGTGGCGACGAACAGATGGAATTTGGCGTTGGCAACGAAGAAGACAATCAGCGGCCCGAGTTCGGTCGCGAGCTTGAACAGCGGATGCGGCGTCGTCTTGTCCATCTTAGCCTTCAATCCCTGCAATCGCCCTGGCAAAATCCCGCGCCGTGAAGGGCGCGAGATCGTCGACGCTCTCGCCGACGCCGATGAAGTGCACCGGCAGCCCGTGTTTCTCCGCCAGCGCCACCAGAATGCCGCCGCGCGCGGTGCCGTCGAGCTTGGTCATGACGAGGCCCGTCACGCCTGCGGTGCGATGAAAGGCCTCGACCTGCAACAGTGCATTTTGTCCGACGGTGGCGTCGAGCACCAGCAGCACCGCATGCGGCGCCGATGGATCGACTTTCCTGATGACGCGAACCACCTTTTCGAGCTCGTTCATCAGCTCGGCCTTGTTCTGCAGCCGGCCCGCGGTATCGATCAGCAGCACATCGCGCGCCTGCTCCCTCGCCGCCGTCAACGCATTGAAGGCGAGGCTTGCGGAGTCCGACCCCTGCGCGGCAGCGATGACCGGCGATTTGGTGCGCTCGCCCCAGATCTTCAATTGCTCGATCGCGGCCGCTCGAAAGGTGTCGCCGGCGGCCAGCATCACCTTGCGGCCTTCGGCGGCAAGCCGCGCCGCCAGCTTGCCGATGGTGGTGGTCTTGCCGGAGCCGTTGACGCCAACCACCAGAATGACGAACGGTCTTTGCGCCGCATCGATCACCAGCGGCTTTGCCACCGGCACCAGGACCTTTTCGACCTCGGTCGCAACCACGTTCTTCACGTCGTCTACCGAAATCGCCTTGTCATAGCGGCCGACACCGACCGCGGCCGAGATGCGCGCCGCGACCTCGGTTCCGAGATCGGCGCGCAGCAGTACGTCCTCGATGTCCTCGAGCATGGCGCGGTCGAGCTTGCGCTTGGTGACGAGATCGGCCACCGCCGTCCCGAGCGAATTCGAGGTGCGCTTGAGCCCGCCGGACAGCCGCCGCCACCAGCTCAGTTTGGTTGTTTCCGAAGGAGTATCGCTCATGTTGGGGGTGTGTTAGCCGTTTCGTCCCTCAAACGAAAGTCTCGACCATCGATGGACGTTGCGGAACTGACCGCGGAGGAAATTCAGGCCCGCGTGCTTCATCGCGACGGGCTGATGCTGGTGATCGACAAGCCTGCGGGACTGCCGGTGCATCGCGGCCCGAAGGGCGGTGCCAATCTGGAAGCCTCCTTCGATGCGCTGCGGTTCGGCCTGCCGCGTCCCCCGGTCCTCGCCCACCGGCTCGACCGCGACACCTCCGGCTGCCTGGTGCTGGGACGTCACCGCACGGCCACGGCCTCGCTGGGCCTTTTGTTCAAGCATGGCAAGATTTCCAAGACCTACTGGGCGGCGGTCGAAGGCGGGCCGGCCGAGGACGAGGGCTGCATCGACATGCCGCTCGGCCGTCTCAATGCCGAGCGCGGATGGTGGCAGAAGCCCGATCCGGACGGTCAGGCGGCAGTGACGAACTGGAAGGTGCTCGGCCGCGGCGACGGGATCAGCTGGCTCGCCATGGAACCGGTCACCGGCCACACCCATCAATTGCGCGTACACGCCGCCGCGATGGGCTGGCCGATCGTCGGTGACAACATCTACGGCAACGGGCCGCGAATCGGGGAACCGCGACTGCATCTGCATGCCCGCGAGATCGTGATCCCGGTCTCCAGGAACAAGGAGCCGGTACGCGTGGCCGCGCCGGCGCCGCCGCATCTGCATCAGCGCCTCGAAGCGTGCGGCTGGAACGGCGAATGACCGGCCGCCGTTGCGAACCGTAGCCCGGATGGAGCGCAGCGCAATCCGGGAATTACGATACGAACGGGTTGGCCCCGGATTTCGCTTCGCTCCATCCGGGCTACGCATTCTCCCGTCATTGCGAGCGCAAGCGAAGCGATCCATGGCGCGGCAGGCGGAGGCATGGATTGCTTCGTCGCTGGCGCTCCTCGCAATGACGGCCGTTCGCATTCCTGCGGCGCGATGGATTCTCGCTTACACCGTTAATCGCGCGCCATCATGTCCGGTAATCATCAGCCGGCGCACCGCGCCTTGCGCTTCGCCCGTAATCGTCACGGGGAGAAAATGTTCGGTGCGGCCCTGCGTAGCGCTTTCGATCAGCACCTCCCTTGTGGCGCCGACCTCGCGGGCGAGCCGCCGCTGCAAGGCCGCCGCGCCGGTCGCCCGCAGTCGCTTCGCGCGCTGCCGGATGACATCCGGCGCGACCTGCGGCATTCGCGCCGCCGGCGTGCCCGGGCGCGGGGAATAGGGAAACACGTGCAGGAACGTCAGATCGCACGCCTCCACCAGATCCTGCGAGCGCGCGAACATGTCCTCGGTCTCGGTCGGGAAGCCGGCGATGATATCGGCGCCGAACGTGATGTCCGGCCGCAGCCGGCGCACCTCGGCGCAAAACGCCAGGGCGTCAACGCGTGAATGCCGCCGCTTCATGCGCTTCAGGATCAAATCATCGCCGGATTGCAGCGACAGATGCAGATGCGGCATCAACCGCGGTTCGTCGGCGATGAGGTCGAGCAGGTCGCGATCGACCTCGACCTGATCGATCGACGAAATCCGCAGCCGCTTCAACTCGGGGACGTGCCGCAGGATCTGCCTAGTCAACTGGCCGAGCTTCGGCGCCCCCGGCAGATCCGCGCCGTAGCTCGTGAGATCGACCCCGGTCAGCACGATCTCGGCATGGCCGCGCTCGACCAGCGTGCGGACCTGCTCGACCACAGCGCCCATCGGCACCGAGCGCGAATTGCCGCGCCCGTACGGGATGATGCAGAAGGTGCAGCGGTGGTCGCAGCCATTCTGCACCTGAACGAATACCCGCGGCAGGCCGGCCTTGAAGCCGTCCAGCAAATGCGGCGCCATCTCTCTGACCGCCATGATATCGGCGACCGCGATCTTTTCGCTTTGACCGATGCCGAAGTCCGGGCTGCGCTCGAACGCCGCGCGGGCGGCGCGCCAGGTCCCACTCCGCATCTTGTCGTCGTTACCGACGACGCGGTCGACCTCGGCCATGCCCGCGAACAGCTCCGGCAAGGTCTGTGCCGCGCAGCCGGTGACCACGACCCGCGCGCCCGGCCGCGCCCGCTTCAGCCGGCGGATCGATTGCCGCGCCTGTGCGACGGCTTCATGGGTGACCGCGCAGCTATTGACGATAATCGTATCGGAAAGTCCGGCATTCTCCGCCTCGCGCCGGATCACTTCGGATTCGAAGGCATTGAGCCGGCAGCCGAAGGTGACGGTCTCGATGCTCATGTCAGGCGACGGAGGCAAACAACGCCGGATCGAAACGACCCTCATATTCGAACGTCGCCGTGCCCGTCATCAGGACGTGGTCGTCGCGCTCGCGCCATTCGATCGCAAGCGCGCCGCCGGGCAGCGCGATCTGAACGATACGGTTGGCGCGCTTCAGCCTGGCCGCCGCCACCGCCGTGGCACACGCCGCCGAACCGCAGGCCTGCGTCAGCCCGGCGCCGCGTTCCCAGGTGCGGATCGTGATGTGGTCGCGGTCGACGATATGCGCCAGCGTGATGTTGGCGCGCTCGGGGAAGATCGGATGGTTTTCCAGCAACGGCCCGAAGCGGGCGAGATCGTAGGCGTTGACGTCGTCGACCCAGAAAATCGCGTGCGGATTGCCCATGCTGACCGCGGATGGCGAATGCAGCACCGGCGCATCGATCGGCCCGACCTGGAGTTCGATATAACGGGTATCGCGAAACTCCTCGGCGAGCGGAATATCCCGCCAGCCGAACTTCGGCGGCCCCATGTCCACGGTGTAGAGATCGGCGGACGGTCCCTGCCAGCAGTTCAAAAGCCCCGCCTGGGTCTCGTAGGTGACGGCGCTCTGCCCGGTTTTCTCGAACAGCCGGCGCACCACACAACGCATGCCGTTGCCACAGGCCGCCGCTTCGGAGCCGTCATTGTTGTAGATGCGGATGAAGGCTTCGGTGCCCTGGAGCCGGGGCGGCTGCAGCACCATCAGTTGGTCGTAGGGCACGCCCGCCGGCGACGCCACCGCGCGCGCCTCCTCGGCCGTCACCGTGGCCGGCGCGTCGCGCAGATCGACCACGACAATTTCGTTGCCGATGCCGTTCATCTTGGCAAACGTGTGGTTGGCGAGCGCGCCCATCGAATTTTCCGATTTGTGGCTGTCTTATATGGCCAATAGTGG
>JBDTKD010000030.1:0-4286 GCA_039935515.1 Bradyrhizobium sp. | reverse complement strand
GAAAGCTCAGTCTCGACCCCGCAACTCGGGAAGCAAGATTCCTGGAGAAACGCGCACTGCTCAGTGCGCGCGAGTTCGCACTCGTGCAGGCGTTGTTGGCGCGGCCAGGCACGATCCTGTCGCGGGGCGAGCTTGAACGGCAGATCTACGGCTGGAACGAGGAGGTCGAGAGCAACGCCATCGAGTTCCTGATCCACACCGTTCGCAGGAAGCTCGGAATCACGGCGATCTGCAACGTGCGCGGCGTGGGGTGGATGGTGGAGCGCGCATTATGATCGGCTCATTGCGTGGACGTCTCTTCGTCGGCTTGACCGCTATGATCGTATTGACGGGCGGGATCGGAGGCATATTCGCCTATAGGTGGGCATTCGATGAGGCTATCGAGATTCAGGATTCGGCCCTGATTCAGATCGCCAGCCTCGCCCAGAATGGCAGCTTCAACGGCGGCAGGCCGTCTCCCGAAATTGAGGAGGATGCGCAAGTATGGCTGATCGAGCTGGGAAATATCCCGCACGGCACATCGGACGAACGTCAACTTTTCGGGTTGAAGGATGGCCTGCACACAGCGAACTGGAAGGGACAAGCGATCCGCGTGCTGCTGAGAACGCGACCGGATGGAAGCCGATATGCCGCCGCGCAACCGACCGCGGTTCGAGATGACACCGCAGACGACATGGCAGTTCGAACCCTTCTGCCGATTGCCGCGCTGATTCCGTGCCTGTTGATTGTCTCGGCGCTCGTCATAGCGCGCTCGCTGCGCCCCATGATCCGGCTGGCGGGAAATCTCGATGCCAGACGCGCCGATGACCTCACGCCGTTGCCGGAGGCGGGAGCACCGACCGAACTGCATCCGTTTATCACCTCGATCAATGGATTGCTGGCGCGGATGCGGCTCTTGATGGATCAGCAACGGCGCTTCATTGCCGATGCGGCGCATGAGCTACGCACGCCGGTTACCGCGCTGAGCCTGCAGGCGGAAAACCTCGATTCGATCGAACTTCCCGAGGAGGCGCGAGACCGTGTTGCTGCGCTCAGGCAAGGCATGCATCGCACCAAGCATTTGCTTGAGCAACTGCTCGCGGTCGCACGGTATGAGGCAAAGCCCTTCTCCGACGACATGCAGCGGTTCGCGCTCGACGACGTGGCAAAGGAAGTCGCGGCCGATCTGCTGCCTCAGGCAGTCGATCGTGGTATCGATCTTGGCTTTGAAATTGTTGAAACGGTTACGGTCCGCGGCCAACCGGTCATGCTCGCGACCATGATCCGCAATTTGCTTGACAATGCGCTCCGCCATACGCCGCACGGCGGAAGGATAGATATCGGCGTCTATCACCAGGATGGCTCGGCGGTCCTGCAGATCGAGGACACAGGCCCCGGCATCGCAACCGCCGACCTGGAAAAGATATTCGAGCCTTTCTTTCGCGGCTCCCGCCCGGAGGGAGAAGGGACCGGCCTCGGCCTTTCAATCGTGAAGCGCATCGTCGAAAACCTGGGCGGCAGAATCACATTGGAGAACATCTCGGGCGCCGGCCAGTCGGGGGTTCGGGCCACGGTTCGGCTGCCGGTTGCCGCGAACTCAAAAACGAACGACCGCCGCCAGGACGCTTGATTTCGGCCATCAACCGCGGATATTCCAAATCCATCATTACGCGAATCATCAGTGTTGCGCCTCGCGGACGGGATCGTGATGCGATGCCTTTCTCGCGGAAGGCGCTGCGCGTTCGATTCAATTTTATTCAATCTTGCGGCGGCGAGTAACCTTCAAAAGTTAGGTTAAAAATCGAGTCAGATTGCGCGCCGGACCGCAAGTTGTATGGCTGATCGATGTCCTCGTCATTTCACAACGCCGACAAGCGAACGCACCGCAAGGTCATGCTGGTGGGCTTGATGTGCTGTGCGCTGTTTGTCGCGGTCAGCTTCTTCGCCCGCAAGCAGCCCGCCAATACCTACGTCTTGCAAAAGGCGGACAGGCTGGTCCGCACCGCCGGCAGCCCGGCATCCGCTAACTAATGCGTGACCGGTCGGACGGGCGGAACTCATCGCCAGACTCGACATTGTTTCCAGAGTCTTTTCAGGAGGCGACCATGTCTGAGTGGCGCGATACCATGGTGGAGCGACCGGCAGCCGATGACGCGGCGTACATGACGGGCTGGACGATTTCAGGCCTCGCCGTGCTCGCCACCATTATCGCCATCTGGATTCTCGGGATTTAGGCCGGCCGGTCCGCGTTTCCGAACATCTTCCCCCGCGTCGGGTCTCTGCGTAATACGTTGATAAAACACAGATATTTTTCCTGTGCCGTCTCGTCCATGGCTGGTTGGGCGCCTTATGCCGTGCTATTTTCTTGCCATGAGCGCATTCGAGACAGACAGCCTGCCTGCAGACCTGGCGTCTGAACTGGAAAGCAAGTTTTTCTGGTGGGAGCCGGTTGGCGTACAGCCCCGATCGCAGGCGCGAATTCTCGCCCAGGCGATGAATCTGGCGCCATTCGGCGAGGTGCGGCGACTTGAAAAGACACTGGGTCCTGAGCTGTTGGCCGAAGCGATGCTGGCGGCGGAGCCGGGATGGATCAGCGAACGGTCGTGGGAGTTCTGGCGCGGACGCCTGACGCTCGCGACCGGCCGGGCGATTCCTGACGCGCCTCCCCGGAGAACGTTCGATGCCGGTCAGTTTTGAGCCGAGGACGGCTCGCGCATCCAGGGGCCTCGTGGTTCGAGACGCGTGGCGTTGCCACGCTCCTCACCATGAGGGTCGAAGTCCTCGTCCTGAGGAGCGCTTGCGCGCGTCTCGAAGGATGAGGCCGCGGTGCTGGAAGATGGTCCAGATAAGGCGCGATCAACGCTAAGTCGGCCGCGCCCGTCGGCGATACGGACTGCTGGACTGGCAGGTCTGCGGCGATCGGACTAAAGTAGCCGCGAGCAAGCACCGGAGCATCGTCATGCGCGTCTTCACTTTGTTCGCCGCAATATGGCTTAGCCTAGTTTTACCCGCTCAGGCGGCCGATGATGTTGCCGCCGCGCAAGGCGTCATTCGCTCGCAGGTGGAAGCGTTCAGCCGTGACGATGCCACTGCCGCCTATTCCTACGCGGCGCCCGAAATCCAGGGCATATTCCCGCAAGCCGAATCTTTCCTCGGGATGGTGCAACGAAGTTACGCGCCGGTATACCGCCACAAGAGCTTCGAGTTCGGAGAGGCCCGCGTGTCGGGTGGCCAGATAGCCCAGCGCGTCCACATCATCGACGCCACCGGCAAGCCGTGGGAGGCGCTGTATACGCTGGAGCACCAGCCGGACGGCAGCCTGAAAATCGTCGGCTGCGTGCTGTTGAAGGCGGGCCAGGACGTGTAACCGGCGCGCTCATGCCATCGCCAGCCGCTGCCGCGCCCGGATCAAGAGTGACACCATGATGGTGACGTTGAGCGCGTTCCAGCCGAGGCCGTTGAGGAACGCGGCGCCGTAGGAGCCGGTGGCATCGAAGATCACGCCGGATACCCAGCCACCGAACGACATGCCGAACACCGAGGCGAAGATCACGATGCCGACCCGGGTGGCGGCCTCGCGCGCCGGCATCGCCTCGCGCACGATGATGGCATAGCTCGGCACGATGCCGCCCTGGAACAGGCCGAACATCGCGGAAATGACGTAGAGCGAACTGAGGCTGTCGAAGAACAGATAGAACAACAGCGCAAAGCCCTGCGCCACCGAGCCGATCAGCAGCGTCCGAATGCCGCCGATCCTGTCCGCCAGAAAGCCCGAGCCGATGCGGCTGACGATCCCGAACGCCATCATCAGCGACAGCATCTCGGCGCCGCGCGTCACGCCGTAGCCGAGATCGCCGCAATAGGCGACGATGTGGACCTGCGGCATCGCCATTGCCACGCAGCAGGAGATGCTGGCGATGCACAAAATGACCGTCAGCGCATTGGTGCTGATTTGCAGGTCGACCCGCGGTGGCGGCGCGTTCTCGTGATTCCGCCGGGTGGCTTCGCCGATCTGGGCGCGCAACACCAGCAGCACCAGCGCCATGCTGACGGCGCAGAATATGCCGATGGCGATATGGGTGGTGCGCCAGCCGGCCGACTGCACACCCCAGTTGACCAGCGGCGGCCAGATCGTGCCACCGACGTAGTTCCCGCTCGCGACGATGGTGACGGCGAGCCCGCGATAGCGGTCGAACCAATGTGACGCCTCGGCCATCAGCGGCGCAAAGGTCACCGCCGTGCCGAGCCCGATCAGGAAATAAATCGCGATGAATTGCGACAGCGTGGTCGAAAGTCCGGCGATGACA
>JBDTKD010000029.1:0-5521 GCA_039935515.1 Bradyrhizobium sp. | reverse complement strand
TGGCCCCGCACGTGGCGGGCGTGACGCGCGAGGCCGTCGACCGCATGAGCGAGCAGACCGCGCGCAACATTCTGAGCGCGCTCGACGGCGAACCGATCCGACAGAACGTCATCAATCAGGATGTCCTCGGCTGATTTCAGCGCGAGGGTTTGCAGCCCTTGCCGATGAGCAAAGCTGGCATCGAGATTTGACATCACAACAGGGGCTGATATGGCGTTCACGGAATACGGCAAGCACGACGCCGTCGGCCTTGCCGACCTCGTCCGCAGGAAGCAGGTCAGTGCCGGCGAATTGCTGGACGAGGCCATCGCGCGCACCGCCAAGGTCGATCCACAGATCAATGCCGTGGTCGTCAAGCATTACGACTATGCAAGGCGGCAGATCGACAAGGGCCTCCCCGACGGTCCCTTCACCGGGGTGCCGTTTCTGCTCAAGGATCTCGACCTTCTGGAGGGTACCCGCACCACCTCGGGCGCGCGCATCTACAAGGACAATGTGGCCGATCACACCGGCACCCTTGCCCAGCGCTTCCTCAACGCCGGCGTGACGATCTTCGGCAAGAGCGCGACCCCGGAGTTCGGTCTGCTGCCGACCACCGAGTGCCGCCTGTTCGGCCCGACCCGTAACCCGTGGAATCTGGCACATTCGCCGGGAGGCTCGTCCGGCGGCGCGGCCGCGGCGGTCGCCGCGCGCATCCTCCCCGTGGCGCATGCTAGCGATGGCGGCGGTTCGATCCGCATTCCAGCTTCGGCATCCGGCGTGTTCGGATTAAAGCCGACCCGCGCGCGAAATCCACTCGGGCCCGACCGTGGCGAAGGCTGGGGCGGCTTTTCCTGCGGTCATGTCGTGAGCATCAGCGTTCGCGACAGCGCGGTCATGCTGGACGCCGTTTGCGGCCCGGAGACATCGAGCCCCTATGTCGCGCCGCCGCCGCAGCGGCCGTTCGCGGAGGAGGTCGGCCGCGACCCCGGCCGGCTCCGCATCGCCTTTACCGACCAATCGCCCTATGGCGAAGCCATCGATGCCGAGATCGCCGCGGCGGTACGCGACGTCGCGGCGCTGCTGGCCGGGCTCGGCCATGATGTCGAGGAGCGGGCGCCGCGCCTCGCCGTCGACCCGGCAGCCGTGATGGCGACGATCGTCGGCGCCAACACCGCGCTCAGTGTGCGGCTTGCCGAACAGAGCCTCGGCCGCAAGGCCACCGCGAGCGATTTTGAAATTCTGACGCTTGCCAGCGCCCATAACGCGCAGCAGACCACGGCGACCGACTATGTCGCCGCCCAGCTCGCCGCATTCCAGATTTCGCGGGGGCTGGCGACCTTCGCGGCAAGCTGCGATGTATTCCTGTGCCCGACGCTCTGCTCGCCGCCGTTGCGCATCGGCGAGCTCAATTCGATGTCGGAAGACCTGTCGCATCTTGCGCCGATTCTGCGCCGCTACATGCCGGCGACCGCCATGTTCAACATGTCGGGCCAGCCCGCGATGTCAGTGCCGCTCGCATGGAACGCGGCCGGCCTGCCGCTCGGCATGATGTTCGCGGCACGCCTCGGCGAGGAGGCAACCCTGTTTCGTCTGGCGGCGCAACTCGAACAGGCGCGCCCCTGGAAGGATAGACTGCCGCCAGTTTGCGCATAGGCCGACAAAACTCAGCCGCATTCGACGGCAAGCTATCGATACCGCGCCAACCGCGGCAGCGTGCAAGCTCATGACGCCCGATCCGGAGGAATGGATTTTGAGTGAGAGTGATCCGACCGACAATGTGCTCGCGGCAATCGCCAGCATTCTCGATCAGCCGGAACCGCATCGGGAGCCCGAAGCGGCCGCGGCAGCGGACAAGTCTGCCGTATCCGTTGAAGCGATCGAGGCCGATGGTTACCGTAAATTCGGCCCCGGCCCGATCGCATCGATCCGATTGAAATGGACCGTTCGCCGCGAGGCCGATGGTGAATATTACGTGGACGAGACGGTCGGCGAAAATTCCACGCCGATCGTGAGCGGGCCGATGACGAAGGATGCCGCCGTCCGGATGGTTGACGATCGCGAACGCGAGGCGCGGCGGCAGTTTGCACAGCTCAAGAGCGAAATGGCCAGCGGAGCTGTGGCCGCAAATCCGATCCCCAAAGAAGGCAACGGAACGTAACCGCCCTTCGGCAGCATGTTCTGTGGCGGCCAGACCTGGAGCCGCGTCAACTAGGGACGGTGAAATCGTTTTCCGCTTTGGCGCCGCACAATATTCCGCGCCGTGAGACGCCCGTACCCATCCTTTCATATTGACGCCTTCTTGTTTCCGGAAGATTGTCTGTGTTGCAACGTCAGAAAATAGACGTGCAGTCATTCATTGGGAGAAAACGCATGATACGCATCGCGTTGGCCGCTAGCCTTGCGATTCTCGTTCCGTATGGAGCGAGTGCTCAGACGACCGATCAATTGGTCAAGGGAGCGACCGATACCTCGAACGTCCTCAACTACGGCATGGGATACAATCTGCAGCGGTTCAGCCCGCTCAAGCAGATCAACAAGGACAACGCCAAAAATCTCGTTCCGGTCTGGAACTACAGCCTGGCCGACGACCGCAGCGAGGAGTCGCAGCCGCTGGTCTATCAGGGCGTGATCTACGTCACGAGCAACAGCGCCACGATGGCGGTCGACGTCAAGAGCGGAAAGCAGCTCTGGAAGACCAAGGTCGAATATCCGCCGGAGACGCCACGCATCGTGTGTTGCGGCATCATCAATCGCGGCGCCGCCATCTACGACGGCAAGATCTTCCGCACCACGCTCGATGCCAATGTCATCGCGCTCGACGCCAAGACCGGCAAGGAACTGTGGCGTCAGAAGGCCGCCGACATCAAGGAAGGCTATTCGATGACGATGGCGCCCCTGGTCGCCGACGGCATCGTCCTGACCGGAATCTCCGGCGCCGAATTCGGCACCCGTGACTTCATCGACGGCTGGGATCCCGCCGACGGCAAGCATGTGTGGCGTACCTACACGGTCCCCTCGCCGGATGAGCCCGGTGGCGACACCTGGAAGGGCGACACCTGGAAATTCGGCGGCGGCTCGACCTGGATCACCGGCTCCTACGATCCCGATCTGAACACGGTCTATTGGGGGATCGGCAACCCCGGCCCGTTCAACTCCGCGGTGCGTCCCGGCGACAATCTGTACACCTGCTCGGTGCTCGCGCTCGACCCGAAGTCTGGCAAGATCAAATGGCATTACCAGTTCTCGCCGAACAACCCGTTCGACTATGACTCCGTCGCTGAGATGGTGCTCGCCGACCTCAACGTCGACGGCAAGCCCACCAAGGTCCTGATGGATGCCAATCGCAACGGCTTCTTCTACGTCCTCGACCGGACCAACGGGAAGCTGCTCGCGGCCAATCCCTATGTGAAGGTGAACTGGGCCTCCAGCATCGACCTGAAGACCGGCCGCCCGGTCGAGACCGACGTCACCAAGGATGCGCGCGAGGGCAAGAAGGTCGTTGTGTTTCCTTCGATCCTGGGCGGCAAGAACTGGGAACCGATGTCGTTCAATCCGGACACCGGCCTCGCCTATGCCAATACACTCTCGTTCGGCGGCCACTACAAGACCGAGCCGGCGACCTACAAGGCTGGCGAGTGGTATCTCGGCATGGATCTGACGGATTTGTGGGAGTGGCCGCAGGGACCGCGTGGCCATCTCAGCGCCATCGATCCGATGACAGGCAAGTCGAAATGGGAAGTGCCGAGTGATATCCCGCGCTTCTCGGGCGTGCTGTCGACCGCCGGCGGGGTCGTGTTCGCCGGTCAGTTGACCGGTGAGTTCGAGGCATTCGACGCCAATGACGGCAAGAAGCTGTGGCAGTTCCAGACCGGCTCCGGCATCGAGGGCCAGCCGGTGACATGGCAGCAGGACGGCGTGCAGTACGTTGCCGTCACCAGCGGCTACGGCGGTGTCTACTCGCTGTTCTCCGGCGACGAGCGCTTGGCCAACGTGCCGACGGGCGGATCGCTCTGGGTCTTCGCAGTCAAGGCCCAGTAAGCGGTTTGCGCATGATGGAACGACTGAACCTGGCGGCGGCGGCGCAATTCGCCGCCGCCATCGTTACAGCCGCCATGCTGATCGTGGTGCATCCGGCGACGGCACAACAGAACGGCAACGCCGATCAGGCGCTGATCGACAAGGGCAAGGCGACCTATGCCGAGAATTGCTCGCATTGCCATGGTCTTGGCATGCTCAATGCCGGCACCGTCACCCCCGACCTGCGCCGGTTTCCGGACGACAAGGCCCGCTTTTTCAATACGGTGAAATCGGGCAAGAACGGCAAGATGCCGCCTTGGGGCGATATCCTGAACGACGATCAGATCGCCGGGCTTTGGGCCTATATCTCGAGCCGGAGGAAACCATGAACATCTGGCTGAAAGCGCTCCATGCGACCGCGCTGTTGATGGCGCTTTCGGCGATCCCGGCCGCTGCAGCGGACGAAACGCTGAAAATCTGCCTCGACGAGGACCTGCCGCCGCTTTCGCTGCACCATCGCGGCAAAGCCGACACTGGCTTCGACGTCGCGCTGGCGCAGGCCGTTGCGGCAAAGCTCGACCGGCCGCTCAAGATTCAGTGGTTCGAAAGCAAGCTGGATGAGGACTCGAGCCCCGCGCTCGAAGCCAATGCGCTGCTCTCCGACGGCCGCTGCTCCCTCGTCGGCAGTTACGCCTTGACCAGGGACTCCCTCGTTGTGCCCGGCATCAAGACCGCGAAATTGCCGGATTTCGAGGGCGCCACCGGTCCCGATCACCGCCGCCGCGTGCCGCTTGGCGTGCTGGCGCCGAGCCAGCCCTACAGCTATTCGGCGCTGACGGTCGTCCTTGGCTCAAAGGCGCGCGATCGCCACATCGTCGGCATAGGCGATCTCGCCGGCCTGCGTATCGGTATCGAAAGCGGAACGCTGGCCGACGCGATTCTGATGACCTTCGATAATGGGCGGCTGATCGACGACATCACGCATCTGGTGCCCGGCCGGGGCGACCTGCTCGGCACGCTCGATCGCGGCGAGCTCGACGCCACACTGCTCGACTTGCGCCGCTTCGACGCCTATCGCGCCGCACATCCCGATACCAAGATCACCGGCTCCGGCTATTTCTATCCGATCGGCGCCAATCGCGGTTATGTCGGCCTCTCCAGCGACACCGCGCTGCTCGAAGCGGTGAACAACGCGCTGGCCGACTTGCAGGCCGAGGGGACGTTGGCCGATTTGGCCCAGAAGGCCGGCCTCACCTATCTGCCGCCGCGCGAGCCGATCATCCTCGGCGATGTCTGGACAAAGGTGCTTCAGAAGTGAGTGACGGGCGCCCTCGCGCCGTGCAGCTCCGTGGCTTCATCCTTCGAGACGCCCGCCTTCGGCAGGCTCCTCTGGATGAGGTCTCAGACCCTCATGGTGAGGAGCGCGCCTTCGCGCGTCTCGAACCATGAGGCCTCGGGGCTTCATCCTTCGAGACGGCGCTTCGCGCCTCCTCTGGATGAGGTCTTGTTCTTTGGATGAGGT
>JBDTKD010000028.1:0-6452 GCA_039935515.1 Bradyrhizobium sp. | reverse complement strand
AGAGCAGCATATTATCGAGTGCCACGTAGCCTAACCGCGCGGTCACGCTGGTGAGGAAATCGGTCTTGGCCTGCACCAGCGCCGTATCGGGATTGCCGAGCGGGAGTACTACGTTCGTCGAGCCCTTCATGGTCGAGCCGGAGGCGGCGCCTTCGATGCCTATCACCCAGGAAGGAGCGAACTGGTAATCGCAGCCGATCTGCCCGCCGATCAAGGCGCCGTTGGGCGCGAGACCAGCGGTAGTGACCCCTGCCGCGGCCCCAGCACCTAGAAAGGAATCCTGCACCAGCTGCGCTGGGTCTGTGATGTCCTTGTGCGCAAAGGCGCCACCGAGATGGCCACCGAGGTAGCAACCGGTCCAGGAGAACCGCGCAACGAAGGGCGTCTCCGCCTTGAGCGGCAAATCTGCAGCGACGGCCGGCCCTGAAAGGGTTACCGCAAGTGCTGCAAGATCGGCTAGAATCAATTTTCTCATCGGAGATTCTCCGTCTGCGGGCGGACCCGCCTACATGGCGACCCAGAGGTGAAGGAAGAGGGTATTATTGTCTTGAGCGGCGATCGTGGTGCCGTCAAATTTGTTGTAGTAGATATATTGGAGACCGATGCGTGCGTTGAGCCACGGCCAGCCCGGCGCTTTACCGGCGCCGAACGGGATGTAGGCAAGCTCGGCCATCCAGCCATTGCTGTTTGGCGTAAGGGCATTGCCCGTGCTCATGTCGACGCCATACAGGTTGGCGTCGGAGGATCCCCAGATATTGAAATATTGCCCGGTAAATACGATCCGGTTGTCGCTGCCATAGGCAAAGGACGCCTGCAGCTTCATGCTGTTCAGCAGGTTGGTCGGATTGGCAGCGGCAAAATCACCAAAACTTGCGTCGAGCCGCTGAAACTCGCGAATATAGCTGCCGCGGAGCGTCAGCCAGTAATTGTCGCCCTGATACTGGTATTGAGTGTCGAAACCGACGTCGGTGAATTTGTCCGATTGGGGAAGCGTGGCGGTCGTGCCGGTCACGAAACTTGGGTCGAGCCACGGATGCACATCAAGGTACATTCCGAACGTGCCAACCATCAGCGAATGGCGGCCCCAGTGCGGTTCGAGCGCGACGCGCCAATAGGGAGCAGTGCCGCCGAAGAGTCCGGGTCCGTCGAACGGATTCATGCCAAGCGAATTCTGCTGGTTGAACGCCAGGGTCCTGTAAGCAGTCAATTCTAAATAGAGCAGGTCGTTGATCATGGTGTAAGCGCCGACCCCGCCGACGCGCGCGGCAAACGCGCCCTCGATCATCGTGCTGGCGGCGGGCGTGCCCGCAAGCGAAGATACTGAGTAAGGGAAAGACCACGCCGGCGTGGTGTTCCACAAATCCTGAACGGTCGGATTGTTGTTAGCGGTGATGCCATAGACGAGATCAAGCGCCCCAATGCTTGCGGTCTGGGCAAAGCGCACGTCGGCATTGTCCCACGACCAGGTGTGCTTGAACTGGTCCGCAGGCGTACCAGACAAGGCGGACAGCGGATCCGGCGCGCTATAGGTGACCTGCGCGAATGCGCCGATATTGTTGGTGATTGCACCGCCCCAGAATCCACTGAAAGGCGACAACACCACGTTATCGTTAGCCATATAGGGGTCGGTCGGCGGTGCAACGGTGGGCCCCTGCGTATGCGTATATCCGACGATCGCCATCATCGATACCGGCGGAACATACTCCCTCTCACCGCTGCTCGCCGGCGTATCCATTGTCTTTGCATAACCGCGCAGCTTGTCGAGTTCGGCCCGCGCGGCGGCCCCTGTGTTGGAAGAGAATGGCGTCGTGCGGAACTCTCCGCCGCCGGTGGTGTATCCGAGCAGCTTGAACCGTCGACCATACGGGGTAAGCGCGGGAAAATCGGTGTGGCAGGCACCGCAGGGCTGTCCGGTCTGGCGCGCGAAACTTGGCAGCGCGTGGGCGGATGGCGCAAAGCCAATTGTGAAACAACCGACGAGAACGGCAAAACAAACAACCGCAGCGAACGGGCTGCAGGTCCTAAAATGCCGAGTAAAACGACCGCAACCGCCCCGCATCGCGCGCCACCCTACGTTCGCGACACTCCCCGCAAGCCCACGAAAGACGAATTCAGGCCGCTTGCGATTGAAACAATAGACCAAGATTCGGGAGCGTCGCCAAGCCAATAGCAAGGGTGGTTCCGATTTCACGATAGCGCGACATTTTCGCAACAATAGTTGCACACACGGACTAGCTGTCGCCGAAACTTGGTGTTTCGTCGCTCGCAGACTTGTCAAAACGGCGAGCAACATCTCGCCGTTCGTCAAATATTCTTCGCATCGGCAAAAGCTGCAGTGATCCGGATCAAACGGCGCCGAAACAAAGAGCCAGATCGCCGAGCACAGCCAAGCGCGCCAGCGAGCCAGCCAGCGAACCAAACCAATCCTAATCGGAAGCGGGAAACACGAGTGAGCAAAAAGGAACACTTATTCAAATTCAGGTCCGTCAAGGCTTTTCGGCATGGCAAATGCGTAGACAAAGCCTCTTCGTCTGATCATAGAAATTTAGCGACACCCGAGCAGATCGCTTGCTAAGGTGGTGGCTAAAGGCTCGGCATTGACTTGCGTCAAATTGCCGAGGAAAAATAAGCTGGATCAAAATGCCCAGCCAAGCGTACCGTGGTCATCATCAAGAGCCGGCTATGAGCACTCAATCCGCATTGCTGACAGCAGTCTTCGCAATCGCGATCTCCGCGGCTGTTCGTGCGGAAGATAAGGGCCCCGCTGCCGTTCCAAAGAAGGAATTTGAGGCCAAGACCGCCTATTGCAAAACCTGCCATGGGGTGTCGGGGCAGGGGTTTCGCGGATCATTTCCGATGCCGCGGCTTGCTGGACAACAGCCGGAGTATCTGAAGAACCAGTTACAGGCGTTTATCGAACGCAGGCGAACGAATCCCGTCATGTTCAATGTGGCGCATGTTCTGAACCCAGCGATGGTGACGGACTTGGCCGCATATTTCAAGGATCTCAATCCCAAGCCATTAGGAGGAGCTTCCAAGGAGTTCGTGGCCGCAGGCAAAAAAATCTATGAAGAAGGCGTTCCCAGCGCCGAGGTTCCTCCATGCGCTTCCTGTCACGGACCGGACGCCAAAGGTGCCGACGCATTTCCTCGTCTGGCAGGTCAACTTCATGACTACGTCGCGAAGAAATTGATGAACTGGAGCAAGGAGCGCGGTCAGGACACGGCAAAGCCCGACACCTCCGCCATCATGGCACCGATCGCGCATAGCCTGACCGAACCGCAAGTCAAGGCCGTGGCGGCGTATTTGAGTTATCTTGAATGATCACATTGCGCAGAAACCAATCTCAGACCGCAGGAGAACTTCCATGACAGGCCCCCAAGAAATTTCCAGGCGACGAATGTTGACCATCGCCGCCGGCGCGGCTGGAACGTCGATCGGCGCCGCAACGATCATCGGTACATCGATGCCGGCACCGGCGGCTGCCAAGGTTTCGCAAAAAGCCGTAAAGTATCAGGACACGCCGAAGGGGGAGCAGCGCTGCGACAATTGCCTGCATTTTGAAGCCCCGTCGTCCTGCAAGACGGTCGATGGGACGGTCGCGCCGGAAGGCTGGTGCATGATCTATGCGAAGAAGCCGACATAACCGCCCGTCCCTGTCAATCCTCTCCGGCGGCGGGTTCTTGATAAGCGTGGAGAGATCGAACACTGCCGGAAGGCGATTGAACACGATTACGGTGCCACGACGCAACGCACGGACATGGGTTGCCCGCCCATTGCGAACGCTGAAATCGAGGCTCTCTCCCCTTCTCGGCTTCGTTAAAGTTAGCCCGCGTGCATGCGAGCCACTAGGTGCTGGCCACAAAGCACGCAACTGCAAGCGCGCCTACTTTCGTTCGGCTTCAGCCTCTTGCTCCAGCCGCAAGATATGCGCGCGTAGCGCATCGAACCGCTCTTCGGTGACGTCGCTGAAGAGCGGATCCTTATGAACGGTTACCGCCGAAGCGATTTCCGTCCAATCGTGAGGCTTGAGGGCCTCAAGCGCGGCAGGAAAAAAATCTCGATCTTCCATCATCATGTGGAGCCGCTCGTGCGCGATGAAATCGCGAACAATGGTATCGACAGTTTGCCGAAGAACTTCACGGTCCGCGAGCACGTTCTCGACAGCGTGAGCGACGTGGCGCAAGCGTTCAGCCCCCTTATGGTGTTCGCGAGCGAGATCACCGACCTTCGCAGCTGCAACCGGATCGCGGGTTCTTAGCTTGGCAAAGACCAGGTCTTCTTGCGGATGGTGATACACTTCCGGGTAGACTTCGAAATAGCTGATGACCGCGCGAATGACCTCGTAGTCGGGGCGGCCTCCCTGGTCGAAAATCTCTAGTTCCCGCTCGAGGATGGCGAGCAACTTCTCAATATTGCGATGCTCTTGGGATAGGCGCTCAATGATCATGGCGGCGCTCCACATATTAAACCACAAAACAATTATCCCCCGACGCGGTATCGGGCTTTGCGGCAGATCAAGTTTGAGTCGGATAAGCGTTGCTACCCCAGATTTCCGAGTTTGGCAGATAGCGTCGGTTCGCTGCAATACAACAATACGTCGGCAGTCGGGAGAATAGCCGACTCTGTCAAGCCGTGCGCCGCGCGTTCTTCGTCGGTCTGGCAGCTTCACTTGGTGCCGGCGTCAGCATGGGGTTGGTCGATACTTTTATCTGATGACGGAACGGTAACTGGTTGAGGAGGACCACTTCGGGGGCCACTACGCCGGCTGACGAGTCTTTAAGCGAGGTTTTTGGCGGTGCGCTCTGATTTCATCAATCGATCAGTCCTTGTTGCGTTGCCGGCTTTTGGTCTCGTATCCGGCCTTGCATTGCCAATGTTGGGGCAACCTGCTTGGCAGGGATGGGTGTGGGCTGCATTCACCTTCCCGGTTCTGCTAACTCTTCTTTATGATATTGTCTCAAGCCTGCGGCGTGGCGAGATCGGACTCGATATCGTAGCAGCCCTTTCGATGACTGCTGCGCTGGCGGTTGGTGAGAACCTGGCCGCTGTTGTTGTCGCATTGATGTACGCAGGTGGCCGGTACTTGGAGGCTTTTGCAGAGCGTCACGCGCGGCGCGAGATGACAGCGATCCTGGCGCGGGTGCCTCGGACGGCTGTAAGGCACGGCATTGGAAGGCTTGAAGAGATTAGTCTTGAGGCAATCGTGCCCGGCGATCGGCTGCTGATTCGACAGGGTGATGTTGTCCCGGTTGATGGTACCGTCGCCAGCGGCGTCGCAGTTCTGGATCAGTCAGCATTGACCGGTGAGCCGATCCCGGTTCAGCAGCGAGCCGGCGATGAAGTGATGAGTGGATCGACCAACGCCGGCGAAGCTTTCGATCTTTTCGCGTCACATCACGCCGCTCAGAGTACGTACGCCGGCATTATACGTCTAGTCGAAGAAGCACAGCGTTCAAAGGCACCGATGTCGCGGCTTGCCGATCGTTTTGCGATGCTATTCCTTGGAGTCACGGTCCTAATTGCCGGTCTTGCCTGGTACTGGACTGGCGATCCCATTCGTGCCGTCGCCGTCCTCGTGGTTGCAACGCCATGCCCCCTCATTCTGGCTGTGCCGGTCGCGATTGTATCGGGCCTCTCACGAGCGGCGAGATACGGCATCCTGATCAAAGGTGGCAAGGCCATCGAAGCGCTGGCGCGTGTGTATTCTCTCGTTATCGACAAGACCGGAACCCTCACTGACGGCAGAGCAAGGGTGGTGTCGATCAACGTCGCCGCCGATGCTATGGCTGATGAGGTGCTGCGTATCGCTGCCTCGCTCGATCAGGCGTCAAAGCACATCATTGCGCAGACTCTCGTCGCCGAAGCACACGAGCTCAAATTGCAACTTGCGATACCAGCAAATGTAGTAGAAACAGCTGGTGAAGGGATCGAAGGCGTTGTCGAAGGGCGTTACGTGGTTGTGGGTGGAATCCGCTTTGTTAAATCGAAATTGGTTCCAGGAACCAAGGATTCGATACAACAATCGCAAATCGCAGGCGCCGTCATCGTCGCTGTTTCCATGGATGGTGAATTGATCGGCGAGATCGTCTTAGCCGATGAACTGCGTGCCGGCACAAAGGGTCTCCTGCAAGATCTGAGAAAATTGGGAATCCAACGCATTGTTCTCGCCACCGGAGACCGCCGTGAGGTTGCGGAAGCGGTAGCGGTCGACCTCGGGATCGACGCCGTAAAGTCGGAGCTGGCACCCGATGAAAAAGTCTTGGTCATCCTTGCGGAACGAAAGAATGGCTCAGTCATGATGGTCGGCGATGGCGTCAATGACGCGCCGGCTCTTGCTGCGGCTGATATTGGCGTAGCGATGGGCGTGCGAGGCACCGCTGCGTCGGCTGAGGCTGCCGATGTGGTCCTTCTGGTCGATCACCTTGATCGTATCGTGCCCGCCATTCAGA
>JBDTKD010000027.1:0-8807 GCA_039935515.1 Bradyrhizobium sp. | reverse complement strand
AGCCGCGATCGGCGTCGCGGTGGTGATCTCGGCGCTGGGATTGCGGCTGGCGCGATCCACCGTGGAAACCCTGCTCGACCAGGCCCCCGCCGGTGTGTCGGAGACAGCCGCCGCAGCGATCAAGGCTGTGCCCGGCGTCGTCGATGTCGAGCGGCTGCGGGTGCGGATGGTGGGACCGACCCACTTCATCGACGCCGTTGTGCAGGTTCCGCGCACCTATCCGATCGATCGAATCGACGAAATCAAGCGCAAGGCCCAGCAGGCGGTCACCCACGCGCTTGACGACGCCGATCTGACATTTACCGCGGTGCCGGTCGCGCGCAACAACGAGAGCGTGCGCGAACGCATCATGGTGATCGCGCGCAATTCAGGTCTCGCCGTCCACCATGTCACCGTGCATGATCTCGGCGGCAAGCTCACCGTCAGCATCGACCTCGAAGTGGACGGCGATATGGCGCTCGCCGCAGCCCACGACATCGCCCAGGACCTCGAACGGAACATCCGCGAGGAATTCGGCGAGGATGTCGAGGTCGATACCCACATCGAGCCGCTGGAACCCGGGTTGCCGCTCGGCTCCGACGCCGCGCCCGACCGGATCGACGCGATCAGGACCGCATTGTCGGGATTTGCCGCCGATGGCGCCATTCACGATATCCATAATGTACGGGTGCGCGATACCGACGCCGGCGAGATCGTGAACTTCCATTGCCGTGCAGCCCCCTCGATGAGCGTGATCAAGGTTCACGAGAGCGTCGATGAGATCGAGCGCGCCTTGCGCCGCGCGTTTCCGACCGTGAAGCGTGTCATCAGTCACGCCGAGCCGCGTAGGGCCTGAAGCCTGTTCGGTTCTGATTGAATCAGAGCCGGGCTTTAATTTGTTGCTTTGACGCGTTTTCTTCACGCGAACCGGTACCCGCTTCGCTCGAAAACGCCATAGCGGCGGAATAACGACCCATGTTCTCGTTTCGGACTCACTTGATATTCACTTCGCGACTAGGAACTTGCATTGGATAAGATTTATTTTCATTAAGGAATCGTTGACTCTCGACAGTGCCCGAAAACTGGATTCAAATCGCTGTGATTCGGAAGCGAGTGGGGTTCTTCCGATCGGCGTTCAGAAAATATTTCCATGGGGGTCAAGGGCATGCCGCGCGCACACGGCGCGAACGCGTGCGTCCAATCCGATTCGATCAAGGGATTGGCGCAATCGATCGCGAAACCGGCGTATCACCGGCTTTTGACGGCGGAACCTGCGCTTCGCCGCGCCGTGCCTACCCTGATCATCGCGTTCCTGATCACCATCTGCCTCGGCGCGTTCGTGCAGGTGGTCGATCAAATCCGTCTCAAGCGCGACTCGACCAAACGCGACCTCGCGGCGGTTGCCGATCTGCTCGCAGAGCGTCTCGACCGCCTGGCTTCGGTTCGACAGGATCGCGCGGCAACCATCGGGCGGCTGCAAAGCCTGCTTCCCAGCCTGATTCCGTCATGGGGCTTCGCGGCGGGCCGGCATATCATCGTCACCGGCACGGACCAGCGCGTGCTCGCCCGCATCCCGATCGAAGCCCCGATCGGAGACAACGACCGCATTCTCGACGTCATCAGTGCGGCGCTGCCGCTGAGCGCGACGGGGCAGTTCGCCGGCGTCGCCGAACTCACACTGCCCAACGGTGGCGGCGCGCTGGCAGTCCAGCGGCTGGTGCGGTCGCTGCCCGGCCGGGTCATCGTCATCCAGGAAAACAACGCCTCGCTCTGGCGCTCCGACGCCGCGCTGTCGGTCACGCTCTCCGCCACCACCGGCTTTGTCGTGCTGATCCTGGGCTTCGCATTCCACTGGCAGTCGACCCGCGCCCGCGAGGGAGACCTTATCAATGATGCCGTGCGCGGCCGGATCGACACCGCGCTCAACCGCGGCCGCTGTGGATTGTGGGATTGGGACCTGTCGCGCGGCCGGATCTTCTGGTCGCAATCGATGTTCACGATGCTGGGCCTCGACGCCCGCAGCGACCTGCTGACCTTCGGCGAGGTCAACGCGCTGGTGAATTCCAACGATATCGATCTGTTCGAGATCGCCGACCGGTTGATCGCCTCGAAGACCGGCCAAATCGACCAGACCTTCCGGATGCGGCACACCGAGGGTCACTGGATCTGGCTACGCGTTCGCTGCGAGCTCGGTCACGCCGCGGGCGATACCGGTCTGCACCTGATCGGCATAGCCGTCGACATCACCGAGCAGAAGAGTCTGGCGGAAAAGACCGTCGAGGCCGACCTGCGGCTGCGCGATGCGATCGAGACCATTCCGGAAGCTTTCGTGCTGTGGGATGCCGACGATCGGCTGGTGCTGTGCAATTCGCACTTCCAGCGCCTGCACAAGCTGCCGGATGCGGCGGTGACCCCGGGCACCTCCTATGAAACCGTGATCGAGGTCGGCAGCATGCCCGAGGTTCGCACCCGGTTGCACGACCCCGCCACCCTGGCGCCTGGAGCGCGCACCTTCGAGGCCCAGCTCGACGACGGCAGCTGGCTGCATATCAGCGAGCGCCGCACCAAGGATGGCGGCTACGTCTCGGTCGGAACCGACATCACCCGCATCAAGGAGCACGAACAGAAACTGGTCGACAATGATCTCAGGCTGCGCGCCACCGTGAGCGACCTGAAACGGTCGCAGACGGCGCTCGAACAGCAAGCCATCGAACTCGCCGATCTCGCCGAAAAATATTCCGAAGAAAAAAACCGCGCCGAGGAAGCCAACCAGACCAAGTCCAAGTTCCTCGCCAACATGAGCCACGAGCTGCGCACGCCGCTCAACGCCATCATCGGATTCTCCGAGATCATGGGAAGCGGCATGTTCGGCGCGCTTGGCTCGGAAAAATACCAGGAATACTGCCACGACATCCTGACCAGCGGTCACTACCTGCTCGAGGTCATCAACGACATCCTGGATATGTCGAAGATCGAGGCCGGGCGGATGAAGCTTGACCTGGAACAGCTCGATTTGTCGAAGACGCTCGCGGAATCGCTCCGTGTGGTGTCCGGACGCGCCGATGACAAGAAGCTGCAGCTCGACGCCGATATCGAAGGCAGCATCCAGGTGGTGGCCGATCGCCGCGCGATCAAGCAGATCATCGTCAATCTGTTGTCCAATGCGGTCAAATTCACGCCCGATGGCGGCAGGGTGGTGGTGCGCAGCCGGCTGCTCAACGACTCCATCCTCCTGACGATCGCCGACACCGGCATCGGCATCGCGCCGCATTCGCTGGTGCGGCTCGGCAGGCCGTTCGAGCAGGTCGAGAGCCAGCTCACCAAGACCTATCACGGTTCAGGACTTGGGCTCGCGATCGCAAGGTCGCTGACCGATCTGCACGGCGGATCGATGCGGCTGCGCTCGAAGCTCGGCGCCGGCACCGTGGTCCGCGTGTCGCTGCCGCGCGACGTGCGGACGGCGTCGGCGAAGATATCCGAGGCCGCCTGATCCAAATTAGCCGCTGCCGGCGCCGGTCAGCGTCACAAACACCCGCCGCACCTCGGCCTGGGTCTCCCGTACCCGCGCCTCGAGCGAGGAGAAATCCGGGGCGTCACCGGCCCGCGCCATGATCCGCAACAAATCCTCTCCGGCGACTTCCGGCCTGAATTTGTCGTTGACGCAGAGCCGCAGAATCTGCGTCAGGTCGTGATAGAGGCGCGTCGCAGAACGCAGGATTTCCGCCGAGGATCGCGGCAGCACGCCGAGCCGCAGGGCGTTGTCGAGTACCTGCAGCGTGCTGACATTGAGAATGTCCGGCTTGTCGGCGGCGTGAACAAGCTGGAGATATTGTGCCATGAAATCGACGTCGAGCATGCCGCCGACAGCATATTTGATGTCCCAGACGTCGCCCTCGCCCTTTTCCAGCGCAACCGCCCGGCGCATGTCGGCAACGTCGACGGCAATGCTGGCGGCGTCCCGCGGCCGCGTCAGCACCTCGCGGATGATGGCCTCGATCCTGCCGCGGAATTGCGGCGAGGCTGAAATCACCCGGGCGCGGGTCAGGGCCATGTGCTCCCAGGTCCAGGCCTCGCGATCCTGGTATTGGGCAAACGAGTCGAGCCGCGAGGCCACCGGGCCGGCGCGGCCGGACGGGCGCAGCCGCATATCCACGTCATAGAGCACGCCATAATTGGTCCGCGTCGTGAATGCGCTGATCAGCCGCTGGGTAAAGCGCGCGAAATAATGCGCGCCCTGCAGCGATCGTGCACCGTCGGAGTCCGGTTCGTCATGGTCGAAATCGTACAGCAGGATCAGATCGAGATCCGACGAGGCGGTCATTTCGCGGCTGCCAAGCCTGCCCATCGCGAGGATCGCCGTCTCCTGCCGCTTGATCCGGCCATGCTGGGCTGCGAACCGCTCGGTCACCAGGCCGTGCACGGTATCGACGATGCCCTCGGCGACATCGGCGAAGGCGACGCTGGCCTGCGAAGCCGACACCGTGCCGGACAGGATTCGCGTGCCGATCAGAAACAGGCTCTCCTGACCGAACAACCGCAGGCGGTCGAGGAACTCCTCGTAGGAATTGGCATCGGCCAGGGTCGCCGCGAGGCGCGCCGACAATTCACGCTGGTCCGGCATCGCGCCGAAGAAGCGCGGATCGATCAACCCATCCATGATCTGCGGCTGCCGCGCCAGCATGTCGGCAAGCCGCGGCGCGGCGCCGAGGATGAGGGCCACGAGGGCCACGAGGTCGCTGTTCTGGCTGAGCAGCGAGACCAGCCGGCCGCCACGCTGCAGCGCCTGCAGGAAGCGGTCGAAAGCCGCCACCGCGTCGTCGGGCTCTTCGGCATGTGCAAGGCTCGCGATCAACGCCGGGACAAACTCGACGAAGGCATTCCGCGTCGCCGCCAGCCGAAACACCCGGTAGTCGCCGGCGATCCATTGCTGCACCGTTTTCGCTACCACCAGCGGCTTCTTGAAACCGATCGCGGCCAGATGCTCGATCAGGCGAGGATCGTCCGGGCCCCCGCCATAGTCAACTGCCGGCAGCTTCGCCGTGCCGGTCGGGTCGCCTTCAAACAGCTTGCTGTAATGGCCCTGGACCACATTGAGATGGCCGAGAAGGTCTTTTGCGAATGCAGCGCGGTTGTCATAGCCGAAGAAACAGGCGAAGCGTTCGACCGCCTCGGGATCCTCGGGCAGCGTATGGGTTTGCTCGTCGGCGACCATCTGCAGCCGGTGTTCGACCCGCCGCAGGAATTGATAGGCGGCCGACATCTCGTCCCGCGCCTCCCGGGTGATCCAGTGGCTTGACGCCAGCACGCTCAAGGCCTCGAGCGTCGGCCGCACACGCAGTTCCGGATGCCGGCCGCCGGCGATCAGTTGCTGGGTCTGGGCGAAGAACTCGATTTCGCGAATGCCGCCGCGCCCGACCTTGACGTTATGGCCCTCGACCGCGATCTCGCTTTGACCGCGAAACGTCTGCATCTGCCGTTTCATGTCATGGACGTCGGCGAGCGCTGCGAAATCGAGATGCTTGCGCCAGACAAAGGGCGCGATTTCCGCGATCAGCGCCTCGCCGGCCCTGGCGTCGCCGGCACAAGGCCGCGCCTTGATCATGGCGGCACGCTCCCAGGTCCGCCCTTCCCGCTCATAATAGTCGAGCGCCGAGGCGGTCGAGATCGCCACCTGCGTCGAGGCCGGGTCCGGCCGCAGCCGCAGATCGACCCGGAACACATAGCCATCGCCGGAACGCTGCTGCAGAAGTCGCGCCAGCGCCTGCGTGAGGCGGACAAAAAACGGTTGCGGCTCGATATCGGTCGCCAGTGTCGACGCTTCGGCATCGAAAAACACGATCAGGTCGATGTCGCTGGAAAAGTTCAGCTCGCCGGCGCCCATCTTGCCCATCGCAAGCACGATCAGTCCGCTGTTCTCCTCGGGGCGATCGACATTGGACGGCGACAATCGCCCCCGCGCCGCTTCCTGCCGCAACAGATAGCGCAGCGCCGATCGCACGGCGGCGACCGCAAGGTCGGTCAATCCAGCGGTTACCTGCATCACCGGCAACACACCGCCGATGTCGCATAGCGCAATCAGCAGCGCGGCTTCCGATTTCATCCGGCGCAGCAATTGCATCGCATCGGCTTCGCTCGATGCCGCCTCGACGTCGCGACAGGTGTGTTCGATCAACCGGGCGAGGTGCAGCTCCGGCGTACAACCAAACAGCCGGATCGCGCGCGCGGCATCGGCCCGCAGCAGGTCGAACAGATAGGGTGAGGCCTCCGCAATGCCGAGAAGCATGATGTTGAGGCAAGGATACCGCGCGGCAAGCTCGCGGATCGCAGCCGCCTGCCGCGGCTCGAGATCAACGAGCCACCCTGCCAGACGCTGTTCGGCTTCGGCAGGTGCGGACACATGCGGCCCGTCCACGACCCGCGCGGCCAGACGACGTTGGTCCGCGTCGCCCTTCGCGGAGGAGATCATGCCACCTTTTGTGACACATCAGGCAATTGCGCCGCAAGCCTGTCACCGACGTCGCCGACCAGCGCGGGAAGCGCCAGTGTCGCACGCAATCCCGGCTCGGCGTCGCCGAGCCTCAACTCACCGCCATGCAGCGTGGCGACCGCCGACGCCAGGCTTAATCCCAGCCCGGAACCTGGCTGGGTGCGGCTTGCCTCCAGGCGCACAAATCGCTCCACGGCGTGGCCGCGGTCGGCCACGGGGATCCCCGGGCCATGGTCGGTGACGCTGAGCAGAACGCGATCGCCGTCGCGCTGCGCTTCGATCATGATCTCTTTTGCGGCGCCGGCGACCGCATCGGCGCCAAGCGGCTGCGCGGCCGGTGCGGGCTTGCCGTATTTGATCGCATTCTCTACGAGATTGGCCAACGCTTGGCTGATCAGCTCGCGATTGCCGTGCAGCGGTGCCGGCATCGTCTTGACACGCAGTGTCATGCCATCGTCCTCCGCAAGCGGCTCATAAAGCTCGTGAATGCCGTTGGCGACCGCGGCGGCGTCGAAGTCGTCCATATTGTCACGCGCCTGGCCGGATTCGGCGCGCGCGATCATCAATAGTGCGTTGAAGGTACGGATCAAGCCGTCGGATTCCTCGATGGTGCGTTCCAGCGCTGCGCGGTATTCGGCCTCGTTGCTGGATTTCGCCAGCGCGTCTTCGGCGCGATTGCGCAGTCGTGTCAGCGGAGTCTTCAGATCGTGGGCGATGTTGTCGGAAACTTCCTTGAGGCCCATCATCAGGGCCTCGATCCGCTCCAACATGGCGTTGAGGTTTTCCGCCAGGCGGTCGAGTTCGTCGCCGCTGCGGCCGACTGGCAGCCGTCCACTGAGATCGCCCGCCATGATGCGCTGCGTCGTGCCGGTCATGGCATCGATGCGGTACAAGACGCGGCGTGCGACAAAGACGCCGCCGCCGAGGCCGAGCACGACCACGATCAATAGCGACCATTGTGCGGCCTTGGCGACGATGCCGAGCAGCCGCCGGCGTTCCTCGAGGTCGCGGCCGACCAGCAGCCGAAAGCCGCTCGACAGTTCGGTGACGCGCACCAGCGCGCGATGATCCCCGGTGTCCTGGTCGTCGAGCCGACGATAGGCGGTCTCCGACCAGCCCGATGTCCCCATCACGCCGGCCGCGAGCGAGCCGACATTGCCGGCGACCGCCATCCCCGCCGGCGTGGTCACGAGATAAAGGTTGGCACCGGGCCGCAGCGCCCGGTTCTCGATGGTGATGACGAGACCGTGCAGCCCGCGGCGCGCATAAATGTCGGCGATTTCGCCGATCTCCGCATTCACCGTGGTAGTGATCTGTTCAGTGATCAACCGGCGCGTGTTCCAGGCGAAAAAGCCCAGCAGCGAGGCGGCAAACAGGGCAAACAAGAACAGATAGACCAGCGTCAGCCGAAACGCCGTGGTGCGGACCAGTTTACCGAATGCCGTCACGGATCATGTATCCCGCGCCGCGGATCGTGTGCAGCAACGGCCGTTCGAAGCCCTTGTCGATCTTCGAGCGCAGCCGCGAAATGTGCACGTCGATGACGTTGGTCTGCGGATCGAAATGATAATCCCAGACGTTTTCCAGCAGCATGGTTCGCGTCACCACCTGCCCTGCGTGCTTCATCAGATATTCCAGCAGCCGGAACTCGCGCGGCTGCAGCGTCAATTCGTCCTTGCCGCGGGCGACGCGGTGCGAGAGACGATCGAGTTCGAGATCGCCGACGCGATAGGTGGTTTCCTCGGCTGGGCCGCCGTGGCGCCGCGACAGTACTTCGACCCGCGCGAGCAGCTCGGCGAAGGAATAGGGCTTTGGCAGGTAGTCGTCGCCGCCGGCGCGCAGGCCCTTGATGCGATCATCGACCTGTCCGAGCGCCGACAGGATCAGCGCCGGCGTGCGGTTGCCCTTCTCGCGCAGCGAACCGATCAGCGACAGTCCGTCGCGCTTGGGCAGCATCCGGTCGATCACCAGCACGTCGTAGTCGCCGGTGTCGGCGAGCGCCAATCCCTCCTCGCCATCGCCGGCGAGATCGGCGATGTAGCCGACTTCGCGAAACGCCTTCACCAGATAGTCGGCGGACTCGCGGTCGTCTTCAATGATCAGCAGGCGCATTTGGGGATCGGTCGCGGTCAAGTGGATCAGCCTTCTGTCACCATGGCGCGGTCGGCATCATCATGCAAGGCGAGCCGACACCTCTCGATTCAGCAAAAAAACGCGGGCGGTGAAGCTGGGGGGACCTCACCGCCCTTTGACCTCCCGACGGAGGGGGGCGTATTCCACCGGAAGGTAACTGAGGGAGCGAGTTTTTGACCCGCCCCCAGGAGAGAGCCGTCGGCGGGGG
>JBDTKD010000026.1:0-8277 GCA_039935515.1 Bradyrhizobium sp. | reverse complement strand
TTCTCCCGAGGCCTCATGGTTCGAGACGCGCGAAGGCGCGCTCCTCACCATGAGGGTCTCAGACCTCATCCAGAGGAGCATCGCGAAGCGATGCGTCTCGAAGGATGAAGCCATTGAGGTGGAAATTAGGCTAGCTAGGCCAGGTTTCGCTCGCGCCGCGCCACCAACAAATTTGACCCCGCGGCCCCGGCGTCAGCTATAATATCGCCTAGCGCAGCACCGGCACCGGGAGATTCCAATGCCGCTTCCCCAGGACATCACCAATCTGCAGTCCAGGATGAGTGCCGCGGTGCGCGCGCATTGGAAAGCATTCCTGTTCGAGGGCATCCTGCTGGTCATTCTGGGGCTCGCCGCCATGATCGTACCGCCGCTGGCGAGCCTTGCCGTCACCATTTTCCTCGGCTGGATGTTCCTGATCAGCGGTGTTGCCGGCCTGGCGCTGACGTTCTGGGCGAGACAAATGCCGGGCTTCTGGTGGTCGCTGATCTCGGCGGTGCTGGCGGTCGGAGCCGGCATCATTCTGCTGGTACGGCCGGTGCAGGGCACGCTGACGCTGACCATCGTGGTCGGCGCCTACTTCCTCGCCGAAGGCGTCGCCACCATCATGTATGCGCTGGAGCATCGCCGCGAATTGCTGCAGCGCTGGTCCTGGTTGCTGGTGGCCGGGCTGATGGATATCCTGATCGCCTTTTTCATCATCGCGGGACTGCCGGGCTCGGCGGCGTGGGCCATTGGGCTCCTGGTCGGCATCAACCTGTTATTCGGCGGCGCCTCGATGATCGGGGTGGCGCTCGCCGCGCGCAACGGCTGATCAGCAGCCGCGGCAAATGCTCTTGATCTTGCGGTCGAGGGCCGCGTCCTCGCGGTTGACCGGATCGTTCGGATTGCCGAGGTTCTTCTCCGAGGGGACCTGGTCGGCGCGCGGCTGGCGGTGACCGACCGGCGCTTCACGCGTGGTACCGGACAGATTTGGCGAGAGTTTTGGAGCTCCGCTGCCGCCGTTCTGGGCCATCGCCACCGAACCGAGCATCAAGAACACCACCGTCGTGATCAGCCTTCGCATCTGAATTCTCCACCAACAGAGAAACGCCCCACTCGGCGGCTGCGGCTCCGATATCTGCTCCATCCGCAATCGGTCGATCACGACTTCGGCGGATAGAGGTGAACATCGCCGCAGTAGTCGGCAATACGATAGCGCGATTCCGGACCCGGTTCACCTCGCCCGGAAAAAGAATCTGCCGGCGACAGGTAGTTCGGGCCGACCGGCGCCTTGCCATGGCCGCCGGGAATATCCAGCACATAGTCCGGTTGGCACAATCCGGAAACCCTGCCCCGCAGTGCACGCATCAATTCCTGCCCCTGCGCCAGCGTCGTGCGCAGATGCGCGGTGCCCGGCGCGAGATCGCCGTGATGCAGGTAATATGGCTTGATCCGGCATTCCACGAATGCACGCATCAGCGCCTCCAGCGTCGCCGCATCGTCATTGACGCCGCGCAGCAGCACCGACTGGCTCACCATGGGGATGCCGGCATCGATCAAGCCCGCGCAGGCGGCGCGCGCGGGCGCGGTCAGTTCCCGGGCATGGTTAGCATGCAGGGCGACCCAGGTGGTCGCGCCCTTGACCTTCAAGGCCGCAATCATCTCGCCGCTGACGCGGGCGGGGTCGGCAACCGGCACGCGGGTGTGGATCCGGATGATCCTGACATGGTCGATCGCAGCCAGGTCCGCCATGATCCCGGCGAGCCGCCGCGGCGACAGCATCAGGGGATCGCCACCCGTCAGGATCACTTCCCAGATTTCGCAATGGGCGCGGATATAGTCGAGTGCGCCGCGATAGGCCGCATCCGACAGCGCGGTCGCCTTGCCCGGCCCGACCATTTCGCGGCGAAAGCAGAAACGGCAATACACCGCACAGACATGCACCAGCTTGAACAGGACCCGGTCGGGGTAGCGATGGACAATACCGGCGACCGGCGAATGCGCGTGGTCGCCGATCGGATCGGCCTGCTCGCCGGGACCGGTCATCAGTTCTTCCGTGCTTGGAATGAACTGCCGCGCGATCGGATCATCGGGATCGCCGGGGTCGATCAGCTTCGCCATGTCCGCCGTCACTGCCACGGCGTAGCGCGCGGCGACGCGCTCCAGCCCCGGCAGCCTGGCGGCGGGGGCAAGGCCGCGCGCCACGAGTTCGGCTGGCTCGCGCAATGTCGTGGCGGGCTTGAGCTGCGCCTTGCTCATGCCTCACCCGCGGGCGGCGTCCACACCACCTGGTCGATCCGCAACGCGCCGCTCGCCAGCATCACCAGCCGATCGAAGCCGAGCGCGACGCCGCTGGCTTGCGGCATCTCGGTCAGCGCCGCGAGAAAATCCTCATCGAGCGGATAACGCTCGCCATAGCGGCGCAGCTTTTCGTCCATGGCCGTTGTGAAGCGGCGGCGCTGCTCGTCAGGATCGGTCAGCTCGCCGAATCCGTTGGCGAGTTCGACCCCACAGGCATAGACCTCGAAGCGTTCCGCGACCCGCGGATCGGACGATTTGGCGCGCGCCAGCGCCGCTTCCGGCGCGGGATACTCAAACAGCACTGTCAAGCGGCCCTGTCCGAGGTTCGGTTCGACGTGCTCGACCAGCACCTTGCTGAAGATATCCGACCAGGTGTCGTCCTCGCTGATCCGTACCCGCCATTCCGCCGCGGCCGCAAGCGCGCCGCGGTCGCCTTCCCGCTCCGTAACGGTCGCCAGCAGATCGATGCCGGCAAAGCGCTCAAATGCCGATGCCACCGTCAGCAGTTCCGGCTCGGCAAACGGATCGACGGTTCTGCCGCGAAACGAAAATCGTCCGATGCCGGTTGCCTGCGCCGCATGGGCGATGACGACGACACTGTCGGCCATCACCGCGTCGTAGGTCGCGTCGGCACGGTACCACTCCAGCATGGTGAACTCGGGAAGATGCAGGTCGCCGCGCTCGCGATCGCGAAACACCCGCGCCAGCTCGAAGATCTTTGCCTCACCCGCAGCCAGTAGTTTCTTGCAGGCGAATTCCGGCGAGGTCCGCAGATACCGCGTCGCACGCTGGCCGTCCGCCCCCGCAAGCTCGGTGCGGGGCGCATGAAGATGGATCTCATTGCCGGGGGACACCTGCAAAATCCCGGTCTCGACCTCGGCAAAACCCTGCTCGTCGAACCAGGCCCTGATTGCCCCGGTGATCGCGCCCCGGGCCTGCAGGAACGGCCTGACATCGGCGTGCCGCGTGGCCGACCACCAGGGCGAGGGCTGATGATTTCCGGCCATGGATCAGCCCCGTAAACCGCTGGCAATGAGTGACAAAATGAGTATGTTGCAGCCCGAAACCGCTTCGCTGGCCCCGGAACGCCCATGTTCCGAACGGTCCCGGGCCAGAAAATCAGGAAAAACAGCTTTGAGAGTCATCGCCAGTTCTATTCGCAGGGGCAACGTCATTGAGCAAGACGGCAAGCTTTACGTGGTTCTGACGGCCGAGAACATCCACCCCGGCAAGGGAACGCCCGTCAGCCAGATCGAAATGCGCCGAATCAGCGACGGGGTAAAGGTTTCCGAACGCTACAAGACCACCGACCAGGTGGAGAAGGCGACCATCGAGGATCACAATTTCAACTACCTATACGAGGACGCCGACGGTTTTCACTTCATGAACACCGATACCTACGATCAGGTTCAGGTGCCCAAGGACGTCGTCGGCACCGCCGCGCCCTATCTGCAGGAAAACATGACCGTCAAGCTTTCGCTTCACGGCGTCATACCGGTCGCAATCCAGTTGCCGCAGCGGGCGACCCTGGAGGTGGTTGAGACCGAACCGGTCACCAAGGGCCAGACCGCGTCGTCGTCGTACAAGCCCGCCATCCTTTCCAATGGCGTGCGAACGGCGGTGCCGCCGCATATCGGCACCGGCACGCGTATTGTCGTGATGACGGAAGACGGCTCTTACGTCGAGCGCGCAAAGGACTAGGGCGTGGACACCAGCTGGCTGTTCGCAAGGCGGGCCGCCGATTGGGGATCGCGCGTCGGCAAATACACCGTCGGATGGAGTTGGGCGAAGCCTCGGATCGCGTCTGGCGTTGCACGGGAAATGCGCTCGTCGGCACTGACGCCGTCCAACCTGCCCGCGAGCATCAGGCTCTCATTGTAAGAAGTATCTCCCGCGCAGGTCAGCACATCCAGGAGCTGGAATCATCGCTTGGTACCACGCTCCTGCCCAACGATTTTGCATTTGATCTGGACTGAAAACGGCGCAGTCCGCTCATCGCGTCGTCTCGTGGGCCGATGAATTTTGCCGCGAACGGCCGTCACGACGCCGCGGCCCGGACGGCGGCCGGACGCGCTGGCGGCGTCCAGCGGTAGCCGACGCCGAGCCGGTTCCAGACGTTGATCGAAGCGATCGCCGAGGTGAGGTAGGCGATCTCCTTCTCGGAAAATTCGGCCCGCACCTCGGCGTAGACCTCGTCACTGACGCCTTCGGTCAGCCGGGTCAGCGCCTCGGTCCACGCCAGCGCCGCGCGCTCGCGCGCAGAAAACAGCGGCGCCTCGCGCCACACCACGACGAGGTTGAGCTTGTCCGGAGCGATGCCGAGGCTCTCGCCCTGCAGGATGTGAAACTGCACGCAGAACGCGCAGCCGTTGATCTGCGAGGCGCGCAGCTTGACGAGTTCGAGCAGTTGCTTGTCGATGCCGGCCTTGGCGGCGGCCTGGGACAGCGCAAAGAGTATCTCCGCGACGTCGGGCGCCAAGGCGCTGTAATCCTTCCGTTCGCTGCGTGCATGTGACATTTTCGTCCGCCTATATCATCAGGACCCTGATTTACTATAAGAGCACTGATACCATGCACGATCCGGCGCTGGCTGTCCAAAATTGCCGCAGATCTGCAGCAGGAAGGCTAGTTCCGATGATGCGATGACCGGCCTGGCCGCATTCAGTCAGAACCGAACAGGCGTTAGACTGCCGCGATGAGACCACATGATTCCCCGAACGGACTGACCCGCCGCGCGTTGCTGCGATCGGGTCTCGGCGCCGGCGCCCTGCTGGTGCCGCCGCTGTCGGCGTCGGCCGCCGCGCCGCCCGGCTACGATCAATGGCGCGACAATATTCGCGCGCGCGCACTCGCCCGCGGCATCTCGGAGGCGACCTGGGTCCGTGCGATGGGCCACACCGAGCCGGACATGACTGTCTTCAGCCAGATGCAGCAGCAGCCGGAATTCAGCGAACAGATCTGGCAATACATCAATCGCCGCGTGTCGGACTGGCGCATCATCGCCGGCAAGGAAGCGTTGCGGAAGAACGAAGCGCTGTTTGCGCGGATCGAACGGGATTTCGGCGTCGAGCGCGGCACGCTGCTCGCGCTGTGGGGCGTCGAATCCGCTTATGGCGATCCGCTGGTGCAGCAGAACCACATGCGCCCGGTATTTCCCTCGCTCGCGGCGCTCGCCTGGAACGCGCCTCGCCGCCGCGCCTATTGGGAGACCGAACTGATCAATGCCCTGAAGATCGTCGACCGCGGCTGGAGCACGCCGGAAGAGATGCGGGGATCCTGGGCCGGTGCGATGGGGCATACCCAGTGGATGCCGGAAGTCTGGCTCAATGTCGGGATGGACTACGACCGGGATGGCCGGATTTCGCCGTTCGGCAAGCCGGACGACGCGCTGGGTTCCACCGCGCGCTTTCTGGTCAATCGCGGCAAGTATCACCGCGGCGAGCATTGGGGTTACGAAGTCCGCACATCCGGCGCTGCCGGCAGCGGTAAGCGAAGCTATGCGGCGTGGTCCAGCGCCGGGGTCAACCGCGCCGACGGCCAGCCGTTTCCGCAGCCGAATGCGAGCGCGCAGTTGTGGGTGCCGGTGCCAGGCGGTCCGGCGTTTCTGCTCGGACCGAATTTCTACGCCGTGCGCAGCTACAATCCCTCCATGAACTACGCGCTGGCGATCTGCCATCTCGGCGACCGCATTCTGGGTGCACCGCCGTTCCTGCAGCCCTTTCCCGGTTCGGAACGCGCGCTGACACTGGCCGAGGTGCAGGAGATGCAGACCCGCCTCACCAAGGCCGGTTTCGACACCGGCGGCAATGACGGGCGCGTCGGCAACGACACCATGAAGGCGATCCGCGATTACCAGCTCAAGATCGGGTTGCTGCCCGCCGACGGTTACGGCGGACTGAAAGTGCTGGCGCGATTGCGGCAAGGCTCGTAGCCCGGATGGAGCGCAGCGTAATCCGGGGCCATCGCATCCGCGTCGCGATTCCCGGATTGCGCTGCGCTCCATCCGGGCTACACAGTTTTACGACATGACTACCGTATCACCGCCGGGCCCTGATCGGGTACCGCGACATCGAGTACGCGCAATTGCACGCGTTCGGTGCCCTGCCAGCGATCGACCGCCAGCGATCCGGCGACGTGCAGCGGCTGCCCGCGATTTTGCGTCAGGGCGTTGCCGAGCGGCCGGCCGACCGAGCGAAACGCGATACCATTGACAATCGCGCCGTCGCCGGACTTGAACCGCACCCGCAGATGCGCCTCGCCGACTTCGTCGGCATAGACCAGTTGATGCGACGGCAGCGCCACCACCGGTTCGGGATTGCCGCTGCCGAATGGGCCGGCGCGGTTGAGCGTCGCGACAAACCCGGGCGTCACCGCCCGCGCGCTGACGGCCCCATCAATGAACAGCTCGTTTTCGTGGCGCGAATTGGCGACGTCCTGCGCCAGCGCGGTTTCCATGAAGGCGCGAAATTCCGCCAGCCTGTCCTTGCGCAGCGTCACGCCGGCGGCCATGGCATGGCCGCCGCCCTTCGTCAAGAGACCGCCGGCAACGGCCTGACGCACGGCCTTGCCGAGGTCGACGCCGGAAATCGAGCGGCCCGAGCCGGTGCCGATGCCGCCCGGCTCGAGCGCGATCGCGAAAGCGGGTCGCGCGAATTTCTCCTTGAGCCGCGAGGCGACCAGCCCGACCACGCCGGGATGCCAGCCTTCGGACGCGGTAACGATCACCGCGCCCTTGTCTTCGAGCCCGAGCGAGGCCAGCGCTTCGGCTTCGGCCTGCGCTTCCGCCATCTGCTCGATGACGCGGCGCTCGCTGTTGAGCCGATCGAGTTCCGTGGCGATCCGCGCCGCTTCCGACACGTCACCTTCCAGCAACAGCCTTACACCAAGATCGGCGCGCCCGATCCGGCCGCCCGCGTTGATCCGCGGCCCGAGCATGAAGCCGAGATGCCAGGCTTCGGGCGGACCGTTCAGCCGCGCCACATCCATCAGCGCGGTGTGGCCGACATGATCGCGGCGACGCAGCGCGATCAGACCTTTGGCGACGAAGGCACGATTAAGCCCAATCAGCGGGGCGACATCGGCAACGGTGCCCAGCGCGACGTGATGCAGCATGCCGAGCAGATCCGGCTCCGGCATCTGGTCGCTCCAGAAGCCGTGGCCACGCAGTTCCCGATTGACCGCGACCAGCGTGACCAGCACGAGGCCGACCGCCGCGAGGTGACCGAGGCCGGAGAGGTCGTCGGGCCGGTTCGGATTGACCAGCGCGTCGACATCAGGCAATTCGTCGCCGCATTGATGGTGGTCGATGACCACGACCGACAGGCCAAGCCGGCGCGCCTCGGCGAGCGGCTCGAGGCTGGTGGTGCCGCAATCCACCGTCACCAGCAGCGTCGCGCCTTTGGCCGCCAGCGCCCGCACCGCCTCGGTGTTGGGGCCGTAGCCTTCGAAAATCCGGTCGGGGATGTGAATCAGCGGATCGAGCCCGCAATGGCGCAAATGCCATGCGAGCAGCGCCGCCGAGGTCGCACCGTCGACATCGTAGTCGCCGAAGATCGCCACCTTTTCACCGCTAGCGGCCGCCTCCGCGATGCGCTTCGCCGCGGTTTCCATCGCGGTCACGGTATGCGGATCGGGCATCAGCTTGCGGATCGTCGGATCGAGAAAGTTCTCGACCGCGTCGATCTCGACGTCGCGCCCGGCCAGCACCCGCGCCAGCATTTCCGGCAACCGGTAGCGCTGGGTGATGGCAAGCGCACGCGCCGCGCCCCGCGCATCCAGCCGGTCGCGCCACGATTTGCCGGTCGCGGAATGCGACACGCCAAGAAACGCCGGTGGCACTTCAACGGGCAATGCGGATGCGGGAAGCGTCATGATGGCCGAGAGCAGATAGGCAAGGCCGCCCGCAGTTCAATGATTCGCGTCGCGCGGGCCGGACTTATACCCGCCATCCCCCGGATGCCGACCTTGCCGCGGCCCCGGAGCTAAAGCCTGTTCGGT
>JBDTKD010000025.1:0-5898 GCA_039935515.1 Bradyrhizobium sp. | reverse complement strand
CGGAGGAGCTATTCTGGGTTATCAAGAACGGCATCAAGATGACCGCCATGCCGAGCATGGGCGCAGAGAATCCACCGGTGCCCGACAAGAAGATCTGGGCCGTTGTGGCCTTTCTGCAAAAGCTGTCGAGCGTTTCGGACGAAAACTTCAAGGCGTGGAACGAGACCCCGCTGGGGGGATATTGGGTGTATGGCTGCAGCCCTGCTCGGTCTTCAGGCTGCGGGCCCGGTCGAAAATGATGTTTTTACTCGAGTGTCACAGGCCTCTGTGCGCTGTCTCAGTCGGTGTTGCCTCAGGCGCCAAAACACCACGTTTGCACGAGACGGTATCGCCGGCCGTACCGCTTTTCGTTAACGAGAAGCGCACGGTTTTCATCGGCAAAACATACTGAGGATCCCCATACATCATGCTAAAGCTCGTAATTGTTCGATTGGTGGATTTCTGCGCGCGGCGTTACTGGTCGGTGATCGTCGCCGGCGCGCTCCTGATGATCGTCGCTGCGGCGTACGACATTGCGTACTTTTCGATCACTACCGACGTCCAGACACTGATATCTCAAAAGCTCCCTTGGCATCAGCGTCAGATCGCCTTTTCCGAAGCATTTCCGCAAAAAGGCATCACAGCAGTTGTCAGCGCCCCCACACCGGAAAATGCTGTGCAGGCGACAAATGCCTTGGCGCGACATATCGCGAAACGTTCGGACTTGTTCCGCACCGTAGTGCAACCGGATAGTGGCGAATTCTTCGAACGCGACGGCCTGTTGTTTTATTCCGTCGCCGAGGTCAAAAAATCAATTGACGGATTGACGGCGGCGCGGCCGCTGATCTCCGAACTGGCTGGCGATCCGAGCCTTCGCGGAGTCTTGAAAGCGCTTTCCTTCGCTGCAGACGGCGTCGTGGGAGGAGAACTGAAGCTCGACCAGCTGGCATGGCCTCTGTCACTGGCTGACAAAACGCTGAGCGACGTGCTCGCCGGCAGACCGGCGACCTTCTCCTGGCAAGAGCTGGTGCAAGGACGAGCCCCCAAGGCGAGCGAGCTCCGACACTTTATCCAGATTGATCCGATCCTCAATTTCAGCGCGTTGCAACCGGGCGCGAAAGCTACCGCCGGTATTCAACAAGCCGCGAACGATCTGAACCTTGCCGCAAACTACGGCGCGACGGTCGGCCTGACCGGCCAGGTTCCCATGAATGACGACCAGTTTTCGGTCATCAAGCAAAGCGCCGTTCGCGATACTTTGATCGCACTGCTTGGGATACTGATCGTTCTCTGGTTTGCGCTTCGCTCGTGGAAAATTATCGCCTCGGTATTCTTCAGCCTGATGGTCGGACTTGCCGTCACAGCGGCGCTCGGCTTGATCATGGTCGGCGCATTCAATCTGATTTCGATCGCATTCTTCGTGCTCTTCGTTGGGCTCGGCGTGGATTTCGGCATCCAGTTCAGTGTACGTTATCGTTCGGAGCGTCACCAGCACGGCGATTTGCACACGGCGCTACGAAGCGCCGCCCGGAAAGTGGCCATCCCTCTGGCGTTGGCCGCGGCCGCCACTACAGTGGGATTCTTTTCGTTTCTCCCCACGAACTACAGCGGTCTTTCAGAACTCGGGTTGATCGCAGGGTGCGGAATGATCGTCGCATTTCTGTGCAGCATCACGCTTGTGCCTTCGATGTTGGCGATGCTGAATCCTCCGGGAGAGCCGGCATCCGTGGGCTTCAGTGAGCTCGCGTCTTTGGGCGCTTTTTTGCAGCGACACCGTATCGCTGTCATTGCAGGCACGATTGTCTTGGTTCTGGCCGGTACTCTGTTGTTGCTCCGGCTTCAGTTCGATTTTAACCCGGTCAACCTTCAAAATCCGAACGCCCCTTCAGTGGTAACCTATCGCGAGCTACGACAAAATCCGGAGACCAGCGGCAATGACGCCGAAATTCTGGTTCCCTCGCTCAGCCAGGCGAATGAGCTCGCCAAACACCTGGCGACGATTTCGGAAGTCTCTCGCACGCTGACGCTAAGCAGCTTCATTCCGGCGGACCAACCGCAGAAGCTCGCGACCATAGCGGCAGCATCCGGGGGCCTGAGTTCAGCCCTCAATCCGACACGGCTGCAATCGGCGCCTTCGGATCAAGACACCATCACCAGAATTCGTGCGACGGCGGAAAACCTTTTGAAGGCAGCGGGCAGCGCCACAGGGCCCGTTGTCGATCAGGCGCGACATGTTTCCGAGTTACTGACTCATCTGGCCAAGTCGGACGCCGCGACACGTAGAAGGACGGAAACGGCATTCGTCTCGCCTCTCGTTGACGATCTGACCCTGCTCCAGACGAGCCTCGGCGCAAAGACAATTACTTTAGAGACCCTCCCCGCCGACCTGGTTCGCGACTGGTTGTCTTCTGATGGCCGTGCTCGCGTCCAACTACTGCCGAAGGGAGACTTTAACGATACGAACGTCCTGCGCAGATTTGCCACGTCGGTATTGGCTGCCGACCCGTCGGTCACGGGGCCTGCGATAAGCCACTTCGAGTCCGGCAAGACTGTTACACACGCATTCATCGAAGCAACCTTGCTGGCGCTTGCGTCCATCACGGTACTGCTCTTCGTCGCGCTGCGACGGGTTACAGATGTCCTTTTGACGCTCGTCCCGCTGCTGCTTGCGGGAGCCGTCACGTTGGAGGTTTGTGTTCTAGTGGGTTTGCCGCTCAACTTCGCCAACATCATTGCTCTGCCGCTACTCCTCGGAGTCGGCGTCGCGTTCAAAATCTACTACATCATGGCCTGGCGCGCCGGAAAGACGGGGCTGCTGCAATCGACGCTCACGCGCGCGATCGTCTTCAGCGCGATGACAAATGCAGTCGCGTTCGGGAGCATGTGGGCGTCAAGCTACCCGGGAATGTCGAGCATGGGAAAGCTGATGGCCCTGTCGCTGTTTTGCACCATGACGGCCGCCGTGCTCTTTCAACCAGTACTGATGGGTCGACCACGGCATCTTGAGGCTGAATTGCCACGGTCGGCTCAATTGCCGGAGCCTGCGGAATGATCCCTGGGCGGGCGACACAAATTGGCGCCTGCAAGCCTGCTCACGCGATCCTTCGAACGAACGCAGGCGACAAATGCCTGGCGCAACTTCCTCAAGCGACATCAGGGAATTAGCACCGTCGTTCGCCGTTCACCCCAAGTTGAAACCCGTAGGTAGATGCTTGTCTAATAAAGCGCTATACGAAAATTCTCGCAGGTCTGTCGCGGGTCAAGATAGGTTTGTCGTTACATTTGCCGGGACGGTGGTCCAATTGGAGCCTTTCCGTAAGGGACAAAATGCAAGCCGCTCGTAACTCGACAATCTTCAACGACCTTCTAACGCTCGCATGGGGAGCGACAATCTTGTTTGTTTCGCCGGTCAATGGCGCGCAGGCTGCCAAGCAAAACGAAGTCGTCGCCTATGTGTCGGTAAAGGCTGCCAAAGAGGAGGTTCTACAATCGAGAACTATTGGTTTTGGGAAAGTGCAGTCGCGCCCCGCCGACGTCGTCTCGGTAGATGCTCCTATCGATTCGATTGTTAGCAAGGTTTACATACGCGCGGGCGAGCGCGCAAAGCAAGGAAGCTCGCTGGTTGATCTGACAACGGCTGCAGCGACGCAGGACGCTTACCATAAGGCCCAGACCGCGGTTGATTTTGCAAACGCCAAATTGAAACGCATGGAGTTCTTGTGGTCAAAACGCGATATTACTCGACGAGCGCTGGATCAAGCCCAGGTTGCCTCGCGCGATGCGCAATCAACGCTTCAAGCGCTGAAACAAATTGGCGCAGGAAACCAGCAAACGACGGTCAAGTCACCGATCGCGGGAACAATAACAGCGGTTTCGGTTTCCCAAGGCGATCGCGTTGCGAAGAATGCAAAGATTCTTTCCTTATCGCCAGGCAGTGCGCTTGCCGTACTGTTGGGAGTTGAACCGGCAGAAGCTGGAAAGGTCCAGCCCGGCATGTCCGTTAACCTCTCGCCGGCAACAGCGTTGGGCGTGAAATCAATCGGCCGAGTGAGTGCAGTCAATGCTGTTCTCGATCCACAAACCCGCCTGGTCGACGTCCTTGTCGATCTCGAATCGGACAGTACCGGACCGCAGCCGATCGGCACTTATATGCGCGGTGAGATCATTCTCAAGCGTGAGCGGGCTGTTAGCGTGCCCCGATCAGCCATCCTCTACGACAAAAAGGGAGCCTACATATTTCTGGTAAAGGGGGGGAGAGCTCATCGCCTGGACATTGTGCCCGGCGCAGAGGATGGCGACCGTGTCGGCGTTACGGGCGCCATCAAGCCCGGCGATTCCGTCGTTGTCCAGGGCAATTATGAGCTCAAGGATGGAGTGAAGGTCGATGAGGTCGCTCATGCGGTCCGCTGACTGGGCACGCCGTCAGCGACGAGCTGTCTTGTTCCTTACGCTAGTAGCGGTCTTCGGCGGTGCAGCGAGCATCTTGCGCCTGCCCGTCTCTCTTTTTCCGCATGTCGACTTTCCTCGTATTGATCTGAAGATCGACGCAGGTTCGCGGCCCGCACCGCAAATGGAGATCGAGGTCACCCGCAAGGTCGAGAATGCAGTGCGAGCGGTTCGTGGTGTTCGCAATGTGCGCTCGATCACAAGCCGGGGAAGCGCTGACGTGTCCGTCGACTTCGACTGGGGCACCAATATGGCTTTAGCACTTCTCGATTCGGAAGCGCAGCTTGGACAGCTTCTGTCTCAATTACCATCCGGGACCACCTATACTGCGCGGCGGATGGACCCCGTCGTCTTTCCCATCATGGCCTTTAGTTTGACCTCGGACACCCTGGATCCGATAGCGCTGCGTGATCTTGCGCTGTACCAGCTCTCGCCCGCGCTCTCGACGGTCGACGGCGTGGCTAAAATTTCGGTGCAAGGCGGCGAGGAGGAGGAGTACCGCGTTAACGTCGATCCGGTACGTGTGCGGGCGCACAAGCTCACGATTCTGGATGTTGGAAAGGCCCTGACAGCCTCCAATGTGTTGACCGTCGTTGGCCGGCTGGAAGACCACGACAAGCTTTTTCTGGTCTTATCCAAGAGCCGCTACACCTCGCCCGACCAAATTGGACATACTATTCTCAAGAGCGGTAACGACGGGATCGTCGAACTCGAAGACGTGGCCACCGTGGGGGTCGCTGATAAGCCCTTATATACCCGGGCCACCGCCGACGGAAAAGCCGCGGTTTTGATGCCGGTATATCAGCAGCCCGGCGCGAATACTGTGGCGATCGGAACGGGGCTAACCGCAAAGCTCGCCAGCCTTTCCGGGATAATCCCTAAGGGCGTAGTATTTCATACCTGGTACGATCAGGGGTCGCTCGTTTCAGATTCGGTAGGAAGCGTTCGCGATGCGATCGCAATCGGGATTGGCCTCGCCGCTGTCGTTCTGTTCCTTTTTCTTCGGAGCTGGAAAATCACACTGATCGGCATTTTCGTCGTTCCGGTGGTATTGGCCGCGACAGGATTGTTGCTGTCCGTTCTCGGAATGAGCCTCAATCTGATGACGCTTGGCGGCGCCGCGGCGGCTGTCGGCCTGATTATCGACGACACGATTGTCATGGTGGAGCATGTCATTCGCCGCATGCGGGAAGGTGGCAAGCAGGTCAGGGAGGCGGCTTGGGAACTCACAACGCCGCTCGCTGCTTCCTCCGCATCCACAATCATCATTTTTTTACCTCTCGCTTTTTTGACCGGCGTATCCGGCGCTTTCTTCAAGGCTCTGTCGCTGACGATGGGATGCGCGCTACTAATTTCCTTTTTCGTATCGTGGCTTGTCGTGCCAACGATCGCCGAAGGCGTCCTTGGGAAGACGGATTTCGCTGAGAAACCGCAGGGCCGGATTGGACAGAGCTTGTCCCGATGTTATCGTGT
>JBDTKD010000024.1:0-4480 GCA_039935515.1 Bradyrhizobium sp. | reverse complement strand
TCACGATAACCGGAATCAACATCGGACGATTGATCGGCGGCGCGCTGATCGTCGAATCGATTTTTGCGCTGCCGGGAATCGGCCGGCTTCTGGTCAGCGCGATCTATACCCGCGACCTCATCATTCTGCAGGGCGTGGTACTGCTGGTCGCCGCGGGCTTCGTGCTGATGAACTTCATTGTCGACCTGCTCTACGCCGTCCTCGATCCCAGGATCCGCCATGGCCACGCTTGAGCTCGGCATCGATGCGGATGTCGCCGCAGGCCCGGTCGGGCGGCCGCGCCGGCTGGGGTCGTTGTTCTGGATGGCGATCGGCTGGATGACCTTCGTCTTTGCGGCCGCCGCCCTGGTCAGTCTGCTGCCGATCCCCAGTCCGACCGACATGGACATGCTGGAGCGCCGAGCGCCGATGTCGGCCTTGCACTGGCTCGGTACCGACGGCCTCGGCCGGGACGAACTGGCGCGACTGATCTATGGCGCCCGGATATCGCTGACGGTGGGCATCTGCGCGCCGGTGATCGGCATTACGATCGGCGGCGCATTTGGCATGCTGGCCGGGTATTTTCGCGGCCGCTTCGAAACGCTGGTGGTCGGAAGCATGGATGTGCTGCTCGCCTTTCCGCCATTGATACTGGCGCTCGCGGTGACCGCCTATCTCGGACAGTCGATCCTGAATCTCACCTGCATTCTCGGCGTGCTTGGCATCCCAGCCTTCATGCGGGTCGCGCGGGCGGCTACGCTCAGCCTCGCGCGCCGTGAGTTCGTGATTGCGGCGCAGGCGCTCGGCGCGACGCACGCGCGCATCCTGCTGCGCGAACTGCTGCCCAACGTGTTCCTGCCGTTGCTCGCATTCTTCCTGCTCGGCGTTGCCGTCACCATCGTGGTCGAGGGCGCACTGTCTTTCCTCGGCCTCGGGGTGCCGCCGCCGACCCCAAGCTGGGGCAGCATGATCGGGGAGGGACGCGAGAGCCTCGAGATCGCCCCACGTCTCGCCTTCATTCCAGCGATCACGATGTTCCTGACCGTGCTTTCCTTCAACCTGGTCGGCGACACGCTGAGGGTTTTCACCGATCCGCGCCAGGGCGCGCTGTGACCGGGCCGGCGTTGCTTTCGGTCGAAAACGTGGCGGTCGACCTGCCGACGCCGCGCGGCAATCTTCGCGCGGTGGATCAGGTCGATCTGAGCATCGGCGCCGGTCAAACGCTGGGGATTGTCGGCGAATCCGGCTGCGGCAAGACCATGCTGTCGCGCGCCATCCTGCAACTGCTGCCAAAGAAGGCGAGGCTCTCCGGCCGCGTGATGTTTGATGGACAGGACCTCGTGGCGCTCGGACCCGAGCCTTTGCGCAAGCTGCGCGGCCGCTCGCTCGCGGTCGTATTCCAGGACCCAATGACCTCGCTCAACCCGGTGTTGACCATCGGCACCCAGTTGATTGAAACGCTGCAGGAACATCTCGAGCTTGACGGCGCGACGGCGAGAAAGCGCAGCGTCGAATTGCTGGCCGCGGTCGGCATTCCCGCGCCGGAACAGCGATTGCTGCAATATCCGCATCAACTCTCGGGCGGCATGCGGCAGCGGGTTGCGATTGCGATCGCGCTGTCGTGTGAGCCGAAGCTCCTGATCGCCGATGAGCCGACCACCGCCCTTGACGTGACGATACAGGCGCAGATTCTCGATCTGCTGGCGCGCGAGCAGCGCCGCCGGCATATGGCGATGATCCTGATCACCCATGATCTCGGCGTAGTTGCCGGCCGTACCGACGAAGTGGCCGTGATGTACGCCGGCCGCATCGTGGAACGGGCGCCGACCCCGGTGCTGTTCAGGCAGATGCGCATGCCCTACACCGCAGCGCTGCTCGCGGCGATTCCGAAGATCGATGCGGTTCCGCACACCCCGCTGCCGGCGATCGGGGGACGGCCGCCGGATCCGACACGGCCGGTCCAGGGCTGTTCGTTTTCGCCGCGCTGCCGCTATGCCGCCGGTGAATGCTATCGAACAAAGCCCGCGCTCGCCGGGGCGGAATCTTGCGATCATCAATATGCCTGCTTTCATCCGCTCGCGAGCGCGACCGGCTTCCGCGCATGACGGGCGATATCCAGCCATCCGGTTCACGCGATCCGTTGCTCAAGGTGGAAAACCTCGTCGTCGAATATGTGGTCGGCGGCAACACCATCCATGCGGTGTCCGATGTCAGCCTGCACATTGCCCGCGGGGAGACGCTCGGCCTGGTCGGAGAGTCCGGCTGCGGAAAGTCGACCCTCGGTCGCGCCGTGCTGCAGTTGCGCCAGGCCGTTTCGGGACGCGTGCTGTTCGACGGCCACGATCTCACGGCGATGCAGGGCGATGCGCTGCGTCGCATGCGCCGCCGCGTGCAGCTTATCTTCCAGGATCCGATTGCGTCCCTGAATCCGAGACGGCGCATCGGCGAGATCGTTGCGGAACCGCTGGTGATAGCCGGCGTCAAGGATGCAAAGCGGCGCCGACAGCTCGTCGGTGACGTGCTCAGCGCGGTTGGTCTCGACCCCGGCCTGGTGGTCGGACGGCTGCCGCACGAGTTTTCCGGCGGACAATGCCAGCGCGTCTGCATTGCGCGTGCGCTCGTCCTCAATCCGGAGTTCATCATCTGCGACGAACCGGTTTCCGCGCTCGATGTTTCCATTCGCGCCCAGATCCTCAACCTGCTGGAAGAGATGAAGGCGCGTTACGGCTTGACGCTGCTGTTCATCGCCCACGATCTCGCGGTGGTGAAGGCGGTGAGCGACCGCGTCGCGGTGATGTATCTCGGCAGGCTGTGCGAGGTGGGTCCGTCTGCGCAATTGTTCGCAAGGCCAGCACATCCCTATACCGCGCTGCTGATCGAGGCGATTCCGGTGCCCGACCCGGAGGTGCGGCCTGCCGAAAGCGTGCCGGTCGGCGAGCCGCCGTCGCCGATTGCACCCCCTTCGGGTTGCCGTTTTCGTACCCGCTGTCCGCGCGCGGACCGGCAATGCGCCGACCAGGCGCCGGAGCTGCGCGAGGTGGTGCCGCAGCAGTTCGTGGCCTGCCATCACCCATTGATCGCCGCCGGCTAAGCGTCTAGCAACGACGTCAGGACGAACGGCCATGTTCGCCCAAGATCAGGAACCAGGGATCGGAGAGCAGCGATGAAGAGTTTCCAGGTTGCCGATTTCAATGCCCCGCTGAAAGAAGTAGATCGGCCGACGCCGCAACCGTCGGGAACGCAGGTGCTGATCAAGGTCAAGGCTGCCGGCGTCTGCCACAGCGATCTGCATATCTGGGAAGGCGGCTATGACCTCGGCCATGGACGCAAGCCCCTGTCGCTGAAGGATCGCGGCGTGTCGCTGCCGCGCACCATGGGCCATGAAACGGTCGGCGAGGTGGTGGCGTTCGGTCCCGAGGTGAAAGCCGCCGACAAGGGCGATCTCAAGGTCGGCGACATCGCGCTGGCCTATCCCTGGCTTGGCTGCGGCAAGTGCGAGACTTGTCTCGCCGGCGAAGAGAATATGTGTCTGAAGCCCAATTCGCTCGGCGTTTATTGCGACGGCGGCTATGCCGACTACATGACGGTGCCGCATCCGCGCTATTTGCTGAACCTCAGGGGTCTCGATCCCGTGACCGCGGCGCCCTATGCCTGTTCCGGCGTCACCACCTACAGCGCGCTGAAGAAGGTCGAGGCTCTTCTCAACACGCCGATCGTGATTTTCGGCGCCGGCGGCCTCGGGCTGATGGCGCTGTCGCTGCTGAAGGCGATGGGCGGCAAGGGCGCCATTGTCGTCGATATCGACGCGCGCAAGCGCGAAGCGGCCGAACAGGCCGGCGCGCTTGCGACCGTCGACGGCAAGGCCCCCGATGCCCTGGAGCAGTTGGCCAAAAAAGCCGGCGGCCCGATCCGCGCGGTGATCGATCTGGTCGGCAACGCCGCCAGCACCCAGCTCGGCTTCGACTGCCTGACCAAGGGCGGCAAGCTCATCATCGTCGGCCTGTTCGGCGGCGGGGCGCCATGGGCGCTGCCGCTGATCCCGATCAAGGCCATCACCATCCAGGGCAGTTACGTCGGCAATCTCCGGGAGACCCAGGAATTGCTCGATCTGGTGCGCGCGAAGAGGATCGCGCCGATCCCGGTGACGCCGATGCCGCTCGCCAAGGCCAATGACGCGCTGGTCGATCTGCAGAAGGGCAGGCTGGTCGGGCGCGCCGTGCTGACGCCGTAAGGTGCCGTAAGGAAAATTCCATGTCTGCCAACAACGCGCTCCATATCGCCGTGCTCGCAGGCGACGGCATCGGCCCCGAAGTGATGGCGCCCGCGCTTGAAATCCTGCGCAAGGTGGCATCGAAATCGGGACTGCAATTTCGCTTCACCGACGCCGCCGCCGGCGCCAACCATTATCGCGAGACCGGCAAATCGATGCCGGAGAGCACGGTGCGGCTGTGCGACGAGGCGGACGCGATCCTGCTCGGCGCCTGCGGACTGCCTTCGGTGC
>JBDTKD010000023.1:0-8331 GCA_039935515.1 Bradyrhizobium sp. | reverse complement strand
GCTCGGCCTCGCTCCCATCGTGATCGATCAGATCTACGAGGTGGTGTTCGCACTCAAGGGTAGCGGCCGGACAATTCTGCTGGTCGAAGAGAATGCGGCGCGGGTCGCGGACCATGCCGACCGTATGCTGCTGCTCGACAATGGTGCCTTCGTCTGGGAGGGCAGCGGGCCGGATCTCATGGTGAGGCCGGAGATCGTCGAAACCTATCTCGGTGGGTGAGCATGTGGACATCGTCATACAAATCATAGCATCGGGTATGACCATCGGGGCCATGTATGCAGTCTCGACGATCGGGTTGTCGCTCGTGTACGGCTCGCTCAACATGCTCAACATGGCGCATGGCGCGATCCTCACGTTCGGCGGCTATGTCTGCTATGCCGCGATGGCGCGTGTTGGACTTCCGTCCCCGCTTGCTTTCGGCGCGGCGATCCTCGCTTGCGGCGCGCTTGGCGTTCTCATCTATCTGGCGGCGGCATGGCCCCTTCTCCGCTCACCCAATTTCGAGACCAATATCTTCATCGCGACGATCGGCATCGGCGCGATCATCGAGAACGCGATGCTGAAGGTGTTCGGACCGTACCCGATCCCGCAGCCGCTCGCCGTTTCGGGCGACTTCGTCGTTGGTCACGTCCATGTGCCGGACCAGAACGTATTCATCCTGGCGGTTGCGTTGGCGCTTATGGCTCTGGTCGCGATCACCCTCGAACGTAGCCGTTTTGGGCGCGCCATTCGAGCGACGGCGCAGCATCGCAGTGCCGCCCAACTGATGGGGGTGCGCGTCGGCTTCGTCTACGCGCAAGTGCTCGCTATATCTGGCGCGCTTGCGGCAGTGTCCGGTATTCTGGTGAGTTCGATCGCGACGCTGACGCCCGTCATGGGCGCCGATCCCATGCTCAAGGCCTTTATCATCTGCGTGGTGGCGGGACTGGGCAACGTCTACGGCGCAGTCGCATCGGCGATCGTCCTCGGGCTGATGGAAGCATCAGTCCAATATCTCCTGGGCGTGCGGTGGAGCCTTGCGACCCTGCTATTGATCGTGGTGATCGTGTTGATCTGGCGCCCCCACGGCCTGTTCGGCCGGTCGCAGGAGGAGCGCCAATGACACCGGTGCGACGTGACCTTCTCGTCGGTCTCTTCCTGCTGGGGCTGGCGGCCTGCGTGCCGTTACTCGGTCCGGGCCGCTACGTGACGACGCAGTCCACCTTGTTCTTTGTCTGGGCCGTCGTTGTGGTGCAGTGGAACCTCGTGCTGGGGGTCGGCGGGATATTCTCGCTGGCCCAGATGGCGCTGTTCGCGACCGGCGCCTATGCGACTGCGATGCTTGGTTTCTACCTGAAATGGCCGATGCTGGTCGCGATGCCCGCCGGGGCCCTCGTTTGCGTGTTGGTTGGCATGTTGATCGGAGTCGCCTGCCTGCGGCTGCGCGGTCCCTATGTGGCATTGCTGACGCTCGCGATCGCGCAGATGATGTATGTGCTCATCGTCAACGATACGGAGTGCTTCACCAACGGCTCGATGGGCTGCCTACCGCTGTTCGGCGGCGTGCGCGGCATCGGCCAGTTCGGCGATCTCGGGCTGCGCGCCCTTTTTCCCTCCAAATGGTACATCGCCCACTACTACGTCGCATTGGCTCTGCTCGCCGCGGCCGTCGCGTTCTCGATCATGATCCTTGGAGGACCGCTCGGGCTCGCGTTCAGGGCGCTGCGCGATAACCGCAGCTACGCCATGTCGCGCGGGATCGGCCCATTCAAATATCAACTTTGGCTCTTCGCCCTGTCAGCGTTCTTCACCGGCCTGGCTGGCGCCTTTTATGCGATCCACTTCCGGGTCGTGGGGCCAACCGTGTTCTCATTCTCGACGCTTCTGTTTCTCCTGGCCATGATCGTCGTAGGCGGCATCGGCTCGATCTGGGGCCCAGTGCTCGGGGCGGCGCTTCTGATGCTGGCCGACGAGGGTATGAGGGAATTCCCCGAGATCCGAGACGTCGGCCTCGGCTTCGTGACCGTACTGTTCATCATTCTGTGCCCGCGTGGCATCATCGGATGGCGAAGTACCCTTGGCTCAGTGTGGCGTCGTCAACGCATGCGGCGACCGCCCGAATCCTCCCCGAATCCGTGAAGCCATACCCACGGAGGGCGCAAGCCCGTGGGAGGCCGGCGGACCGGCCCTTAGGTCAACCCATATGACCATCTTTTGGCATTGCGGCGACACGCATTTCTCGTTTAGAACGGGGGCCGAAGCGCAGCGCCGGCAACGAACCGTCAACGGTTTTGGCTGAGGATGGCGCTTCTTCAGGGTCTGGCAATGCTGATTCGCAGCGAAAAGTACGGAGTTGAGCGGGAAGCGGTCATTGCCGTGCCTTCCCGGGCGGTTCCGGCTGCGTCCCTGCCCACCCTGCTTCTTGGCGGGCTTCTGCTTCTTATCGGCCCCTGAGGGCCGTCTGGGCGGTTTGCGCCTGGGCACTCAGGGGTTGCGCGAGATCAAAAGCCCCTTCAGCGCTCAAAGGCAGCGCATCAGCCAAAGGAATTTTCCGATGACCACTGTGAACAAGTCCGACAAGGACCGCGTCGTTATATTCGACACCACGCTGCGCGACGGCGAGCAATGCCCCGGCGCCACCATGACGTTCGAGGAAAAGCTCGAAGTCGCCGAGATGCTCGACGAAATGGGCGTCGATATCATCGAGGCCGGTTTCCCCATCACCTCGGAAGGCGATTTCCAGGCGGTGAGCGAGATCGCTCGCCGCTCCAAAAATGCCGTGATCGCCGGCCTGTCGCGGGCGCATCCGAAGGATATCGACCGCTGCGCCGAGGCGGTGAAACTGGCCAGGCGTGGCCGCGTCCATACCGTGATCGCGACCTCGCCGCTGCACATGCGGGTGAAGCTCAACATGACCCCGGAGCAGGTGATCGAGACCTCGATCGCCAATGTCAGCCGCGCCCGCAATCACATCGACGACGTCGAATGGTCGGCCGAGGACGGCACCCGTAGCGAGATGGACTTCCTGTGCCGGATCGTCGAGGCCGTGATCAAGGCGGGCGCGACCACCGTCAATATTCCGGATACCGTCGGCTACACGGTTCCCGAGGAATATACCCACTTCATGCGCACGCTGATCGAGCGGGTGCCGAACTCCGACAAGGCGGTATTCTCGGTGCACTGCCACAACGACCTCGGCATGGCGGTGGCGAATTCGCTGGCCGGCATCGCCGGCGGCGCGCGGCAGATCGAATGCACGGTCAATGGCATCGGCGAGCGGGCGGGCAATGCTGCGCTTGAGGAAGTCGTGATGGCGATCAACGTCCGCAACGACAAGTTCCCGTGGTGGAACAAGATCGATACCACCATGCTGACGCGGGCTTCGAAGCTGGTTTCCGCGGCGACGTCGTTCCCGGTGCAGTACAACAAGGCGATCGTCGGCCGCAACGCGTTCGCCCATGAAAGCGGCATCCATCAGGACGGCGTGCTGAAGGACGCCTCGACCTACGAGATCATGCGGCCGGAAATGGTCGGGCTGAAGCAGTCGTCGCTGGTGCTCGGCAAGCACTCCGGGCGCCACGCGTTCGTGCACAAGCTGGAGGAGATGGGCTACAAGCTCGGCGCCAACCAGCTGGAAGACGCGTTCGCGCGGATGAAGGCGCTCGCCGATCGCAAGAAGGACATCTATGACGAGGATATCGAGGCCCTGGTCGATCAGGAGATCGCCGCCTCGCACGATCGCATCAAGCTGGCGTCGCTCACCGTGATCGCCGGTACCCATGGTCCGCAGCGCGCCACCATGAAGCTCAATATCGATGGCCAGATCAAAATCGAGGAAGCCGAAGGCAACGGCCCGGTCGATGCGGTCTTCAACTGCATCAAGCTGCTGGTGCCGCACGAGGCCAAGCTCGAACTCTATCAGGTTCATGCGGTCACCGAAGGCACCGACGCGCAGGCCGAGGTGTCGGTGCGGCTCGCCCATGAAGGCCGCTCGATGACCGCGCGGGCGTCCGATCCGGATACGCTGGTGGCTTCGGCCAAGGCCTATCTCGGGGCGCTCAACAAGATTGTCATGAAGCGCCAGCGCGACGTTCCGGCTGCCGCGGCGGGCTAAGGCCCGAAGTCATGCAAGTCCGACAACGCGGCGCCCGCAGCGCCGCGTTTTCTGATGAAGCGGCTGGCGCCAGCGGCGCGGGATTGCTAGAGGAGACCGTGCCGGCAAGGTTCGGGGCCGCGTTGCGCCTCGCAATAGATACGCGGAGGATACATGCGCAAGTTGATTTTGGCCGCGGCGTCGATCGCGGCATGGGCTGTGGCGGGATCGGCGTCGGCACAGTCGCCGATCGTCATCAAGTTCAGCCACGTCGTCGCTTCCGACACGCCGAAGGGCAAGGCGGCCGACAAGTTCAAGGAACTCGCCGAGAAGTACACCAACGGCAAGGTCAAGGTCGAGGTCTATCCGAACTCGACGCTGTACAAGGACAAGGAAGAACTCGAAGCCCTGCAACTCGGCGCGGTGCAGATGCTGGCGCCGTCGAACTCCAAGTTCGGACCGATCGGCATCAAGGAATTCGAGGTGTTCGATCTGCCCTACATCCTGCCGGATCTGAAAACGCTGCGAAAGGTCACGGGCGGCCCGCTCGGCGGCAGGCTGCTCAAGCTGCTGGACTCCAAGGGCATGACGGGCCTCGCCTACTGGGACAACGGCTTCAAGCAGATGAGCGCCAACAAGAAGCTGATCGCACCCGCCGATTACAAGGGCCTGAAATTCCGCATCCAGTCTTCGAAGGTGCTGGAAGCCCAGTTCCGGACGCTGGGCGCGATCCCGCAAGTGATGGCTTTCTCGGAGGTCTATCAGGCGCTGCAGACCGGCGTGGTGGACGGCCAGGAAAACACCTGGTCGAACATCTACACCCAGAAGATGCACGAGGTGCAGAAGTACATCACGACCACCAATCATGGCTATATCGGCTACGTCGTCGTCGTGAACAAGAAATTCTGGGACGGCCTGCCGGCGGATATTCGTGACGAATTGTCAAAGGCGATGAAGGAAGCCACCGAGTTCGGCAACAGCCAGTCGGCCAGGGAAAACGATGACGCGCTTGAAGCCATCAAGAAGACCGGCAAGAGCCAGATCCTCACGCTGACACCTGAGCAGGACGAGGCGATGCGCAAGGCGATGATGCCGGTCTACAAGGAGGTGGCGTCGCGGGTCGGTCAGCCCCTGATCGACGAATTCCTCAAGGAAACCGGCCGCAGCCCGATCAACTGAGCGGCCCTCGAGAGCAGCCAAAAAGCAAAACGCGGCCGGCCTGGCCGCGGTCAGACGAGGTGCATGATCGGGCGGTGTCGGCGCCGTCCGATCGTCACGGGGGACATCCATGTTTCTGCGCGTTCTCGACCGGCTGGAAGAGATCATCATCGCGGGCCTGATGGGTGCTGCGACATTGATCACCTTCGTCGCCGTCGTCCATCGGTTCCTGGTCGACGTTCCCTGGCTGTATCCGATCCTGTTTCCGATCAGACTCGCCTGGTCGCAGGAGCTGTGCATCTACATGTTCATCTGGATGGCCAAGTTCGGCGCCGCCTATGGCGTGCGTACCGGCATCCATGTCGGCGTCGACGTCCTGATCAACCGGCTCAATCCCCGCTGGCGCAAGGGCGTCATCCTGTTCGGGCTGTTCGGCGGGGCGCTGTTCACCGCCATCGTCGGGACCATGGGCGCGAAATTCGTGATCGAGCTGATGAGCACCGATCAGGTCTCGCCCGACCTCGAACTGCCGAGCTGGATCGTCTACGCCTGCATTCCGCTCGGCTCATATCTGATGTGCTTCCGCTTTCTGCAGGTATCCTGGACCTTCTGGAGGACCGACGAGCTTCCGCATCACGACGCCACCAGTGTCGACGGCATCGAGGTCAGTCCGACCGCGCCGATCGCGCTCGGAGAGGCGTGATGAGCGCAGCCCTTATCTTCGGACTTCTGTTCGCCCTGATGCTGACGGGCATGCCGATCTCGATCTCGCTCGGCCTTACCGTGCTGACCTTCCTGTTCACGATGACGGAAGTGCCGATCGAGAGTGTCGGCCTGAAGCTGTTTTCCGGGCTCGACAATTTCGGCATCATGGCGATTCCGTTTTTCATTCTTGCCGGCACGTTCCTGACCCGCGGCGGCGTCGCCAGACGGATGATCGCGTTCACCACCTCCGTGGTCGGGCATCTGCCCGGCGGGCTCGGTCTCGCCGGCGTAGCGGCCTGCGCCATGTTCGCCGCCATCTCCGGATCGAGCGTCGCCACCGTGGTCGCGATCGGTTCGATCATGATGCCGGCCATGGTCGACCATGGCTATCCGCGCCGGTTCGGCGTCGGCGTGATTTCGACCTCGGGGGCGCTCGGCATTCTGGTGCCGCCCTCGATCATTCTGGTGCTGTACGGCGTATCCACCAACACCTCGATCGGCGCCTTGTTCATGGCCGGCATCGTCCCCGGCATCATCCTGGCGCTGATGCTGGCGGCGGTCACCTGGTTCATCGCCAGGCGCAACAATTATCCGCGCATGCGCAAGGCCACGCTCGGCGAGCAGGTGCTCGCGTTCCGCGACAGCGTCTGGGGGCTGGCTCTGATCGTGCTCGTGCTCGGCGGCATCTATGGCGGCATCTTCACGCCGACCGAGGCCGCCGCCGTCGCTGCGGTCTATGCCTTCTTCATCACCGTGTTCGTCTACAAGGAATTGAAGCTGGTCGAGGTGCCGAAGGTGCTGCTGCAAGCTGCCAGCATGAGCTCGATGCTGCTCTACATTATCACCAACGCAGTGCTGTTCTCGTTCCTGATGACGCATGAGCAGATCCCGCAGGAGATGGCGGCGTGGATCATCGACAGGAATTTCGAGGTCTGGACCTTCCTGGCGGTGGTGAATCTGATCCTGCTCGCGGCCGGCAACGTCATGGATCCGTCGTCGATCCTGCTGATCATGGCGCCGATCCTGTACCCGCTCGCAACCCGGCTCGGCGTCAATCCGGTGCATCTCGGTGTGCTGATGATCGTCAACGCCGAGGTCGGATTGTGCCATCCGCCGGTCGGCCTCAACCTGTACATCGCGAGCAGCATCGCCAAGATGGGCATCAGCGAGATCACCGTTGCGGTGTTGCCGTGGCTGCTTGCGATGCTGACATTCCTGGCGCTGATCACCTACGTGCCCGAAATTTCGCTGTGGCTGCCGCGGCTGCTCGGCATGATCTGAAAGCTTTCGATTGGCTTAACGGAGCCACATTACATCTTGGTAAGACAGGGCACCCTTGCCAAACTGTAAGTTGATCGGGACCCGACCCGCGCCCATCCTCGCGCAACCCTGCAACGGAGGTTCGCATGAAGAATATCCTGCTCGCCGGCGTCGCCACGCTCGCCATCGCCGGCTCGACCGTGGTCTATGCCCAGCAACATCGCCCGTGGGTTCTCGAACATATGCGGATGAGTCCCGAGGACAGGGCGGCCTTTGCCGACGCGCGGATCGCCGCCGTGAAGGCGGGCCTGAAGCTGACGCCCGATCAGGAGAAGCTGTGGCCGCCGGTCGAGGCCGCGGTGCGGGAGTATGCAAAACTGCGGATCGACCGCGCCAATGCGCGAATGGCGGCGCGGTCGGACGATTCCAGGGATGCGCAGGAGCCCGCCGATCCGGTGGCGCGGCTGCGCCAGCGCGCCGACAACATGGCGACATCGGCGGCGGCGCTGAAGAAGATCGCCGAAGCCGCCGATCCGCTCTACAAGACGCTGGACGACGGCCAGAAGCGCCGGCTCCGGATCCTGACCCATATGGAGCGCCGTTTCGGCGGCGGCTGGCGACACCGCGAGCACGACATGAATCGCGACGGCGGCGGGGATCGTGGCTCAGGCCGCGGCGAGGATCGCGGCGACCACAGCGGCCCCGAGCGGCTCTGACCGTCCAGCGGCCGGCGCGTCGAAAGCGCACGGCAAAGCCGCCGGAATCCGGCGGCTTTTTGCCGTTTGGCGGCAGCGGCCGATGGCCGGGAAAACCGCGCCGGCTTGCTGGACATCCATAGGTCGCTTTGCTAAACGACCCGCTCTTGCGAAGGCTTTCCGGGCCGGTTCCGGGCGCATAGCTCAGTTGGTAGAGCAGATGACTCTTAATCATCGGGTCCCAGGTTCGAGCCCTGGTGCGCCCACCAAGTTCTTCAGCAGAATCAGATACTTCTGACATGTCGACCAAAGCGACGTTTTGCTTTGGCACCGATTTGGCACCGCCAAAATCGGCCGAAAAATATTTTAGTAAACCGTCTATTGCTCAGTTCTTCTTACCGGGGGAGGTATTGCGATGGCGACCTATTCGTCTGGTCACA
>JBDTKD010000022.1:0-7829 GCA_039935515.1 Bradyrhizobium sp. | reverse complement strand
ATCTTGCGCCGCTGGCCGAACGCCGCCGCCGCCACCATCTCCAGAGCCTTGCGATCACACGGCTCCGGCCGGCTGCGGGGCACTAACCGCACCACTGAGGAGGTGACTTTGGGCTGCGGCACGAATGCGGCCGGAGAGATGTCGAACAGGATCTTGGTCTCGGCGCGCCAATTCGCGAGCACGCCGAGCCGGCCATAGGCTTCGTCATTCTCGTGGGCGACAATGCGCATCGCGACCTCGCGCTGGAACATCAGCACCATCATCTCGTACCAGGGCGGCCAGGGCTCGATCGACAGCCAGTCCACCAGCAGCGCGGTCGCGATGTTATAGGGCAGATTGGCGACAATCTTAGCGCGGCCGCTGCCGAGCAGCGGCCGCGGATCGAACTGCTGGGCGTCGGCACAGATGATCTCGAGCCGGCCCGGATAGCGTTGTGAAATGTCCGCGAGCGCAGCCAAGGCGCGCTGGTCACGCTCCACGGCAATGACCCGCCGCGCTCCCAATGCCAGCAACGCCCGCGTCAGGCCGCCCGGACCTGGCCCGATCTCGATGATGACGGCGTCTTCGAGCGGACCTGCGGCGCGCGCAATCCGCGCGGTGAGATTGAGGTCGAGCAGGAAGTTCTGTCCAAGCGACTTGCGCGCCGACAAGGCATGCTGGCGGATAACCTCGCGAAGCGGCGGCATATCGTCGATCGCGCTCATGCCGGCGCTGTCGCGGCCATGCGGGCGGCGAGCCGCAAGGCCGCGATCAGGCTTGCCGGGTTGGCGCGACCGGTGCCGGCAATGTCGAAGGCGGTGCCATGGTCGGGGGAGGTCCGAACAAACGGCAATCCCAGCGTGACGTTGACCGCATCGTCAAAGGCAATGGTCTTGATCGGGATCAGCGCCTGGTCATGGTACATGCAGATGGCGCAGTCGTAGGTCTTGCGTGCAGCATCGTGAAACATGGTATCCGCCGGCAACGGCCCCCTGATCTCGATACCCTCGCGGCGCAGGATCTCGGCGGCGGGAGCTACGATCCGCTGCTCCTCGGTGCCGAGCCCGCCATCCTCGCCGGCGTGGGGATTGAGGCCGGACAGAGCGAGGCGCGGGTGGGCGAGCCCGAAGCGGTCTTTCATCGCCGCAGCCACGATCCGGACCGTCGTGACGATGAGGTCGCTCGAGAGCTGCGCAATGGCATCCCGCAACGGAAGATGGATGGTGACCGGCACCACGGCGAGGGCAGGCGACCACAGCATCATCACCGGCTGCGGCGCACGGCCGCCGGCCGCTGCGAGTTCGGCAAGAAACTCGGTGTGGCCGGGATGCCGGAACCCGGCGCGGTAGAGCACGCTCTTGGCAATCGGATTGGTGACGACCGCGGCGGCTCTTCCGGCAACCACGTCGTCGACTGCCTGACGAATGGATGCAATGGCTGCGTCGGCGCTGCTGCGGTCCGGCTGACCGGGCCGCGCCGTGGCGGCGTGACCGGTCGCCACCACCGGCAAGGTATCAGCGAACGCAACCTGCGCATCCTCGGCGCGAACCTCGGCGAGTTCGACCTTGAGTCCAAGAGTTCTCGCCCGTTGATCGAGCAAGCCGCGGTCCCCACGCACGTAAAACGCCGGGAGCTTCAGTTCGTGGCGCCGCAGCCACGCCATGATGGCGATATCGGGTCCGATGCCCGCAGGTTCGCCCGATGTCAGCGCGAGCGGCTTTGCCATCATCAAGGATGTTGCATCAGCGATATTCGATCATCGCGGCCTTGCGGACTTGATCCAGATACGCCTTCGACTTCGCTTCAAATTTCTCGCTGTACATCTTGTCGCGGATTTCCTTTTTCTTCGGCGTGTCGACGGTGGTCTGCTTCCTGCCGCAGAGCACGACCATCTCGACGCCCTGCTTGGTCACCTCGGGGGCGGTCAAATGACCGATCGGGGTCTTGTCGAGAACTTCGCGAAGAACAGGGGGGAGGTCGGCCGAGGTTTTGGTCACGGTCTCGCGGATCGCGGCATTCGGCATCGATTTGAAAAAGGCGTTGGCCTCGTCGCAGGTCTGGATCCGGCCGCGCAGGGCTTCGGCTTCCTTTTGCTTGGCTTCGAAGATGCCGGGAGCGGACCCTCGCGGAACGATCAGGACGATCGGCTGCATCTTGTACTCGTAGCTTTCGGTGTCGAGCTTCGCATCCTTCTCGTCGCCCTTGACCTCAACCGCGGCAGCGGCGGCGACATCCTTTTCTCCAACCTGGAGGCTCTCCTTGTATCGCCCGCGAACCAGACTGGTCCAGACCATCTCGGACTTGATGCGTTCCTTCAGGGTCTCAGGTCTAATACCTTGCTTTTCAAGGGTTTTTGAGAGCTGATCGGGCGTCAGGCGCATCCGCGCACTCATTTGGGCGAACGAGGCGTCGACATCGGACCCGGTGGGGTCGACACCGAATTGCTTCGCCTCCCGGATTTTCACCTTCTGATCGATCAACTCGTCAATCACCTCTTTCCGGGTCAGTTTTTTGTGGGTCGACAGGAAGTCCAGCTTGCTGCGCTGCTCGATGTCGTAATTGGTGATGGGTTCGCCGTTGACCATGACGGCGACACTTTGCGCATACGACGGTGCTCCGGCGACCATCAGGATGAAGGCCGCAACACAAGCCGGCATGAGACGTGGAAGGCGCTGAAGCAAAAACGTTGTCGTGATCATTGTCGTTGTGTCAACCGCTTCGATTGGGATTTGGCGCGCCGACGGCGTGCCGAGCCGGTTCTACTGGATAGCCCCGCCACCCGCCGTCGTGGCAGACTGGGCGATGGTCCGCAGGCCGATCTGCAACATGAACGCGTGACTCAACACCGGCGGCAAGGTTCCGGCGGCGTAAGAATACGACGTGACATAGTTGGCCGCCAGCACGAAGCAGTCGTCCACATAGCCGGCGCCGATCACATATTGGTTGATCTGGTTCGCGACAAGGTCCCAGCGGGCGGCACCGGTTACCACCCAGTTTGCCGCTACCTTGACCGATCCGCTGCCGAGAATGCCTTCGCGGCGCGTCAGGTAGCCGATGTCCGGCTGCGCGGCATAGTCGCCATAGAGCAGGCTGACCGACCAGCGGTCGAAGTTGGCGCGGCCTTCGGCTTCGAAGCGATTGATGTCTCCGGTCGCCTGGTCAAGGCGCGCGCGGGTGCTGAACGTATAGGTCCGGTTCGGCGAATAGCTGAGGCTGCCGACATAATCCGACACCGGCTTGTCCAGACCGGAATCGATCGCGGTATTGGTTACGTCGGCGACCGCGAAGGAATTCAGGCCGAACAACTGGTAGGACTGTCCGAACACCGCCGTGACGGTGCCGCCGCGGTCGAATTGCGTGGTGGCCTGCACGCCGGCATTGGCGCGACCGCCGCCTTCGACCCGGTCGTAGCCGGAGAACTTGTCGACACTGAACAGGTTGGTGGTGTCGAAATTGAAGCTCTGCGCGTCTTCGTTGGGAAGCTTGCCGGCATAGGGTTCAGTGGGACGGATGATGACCTGCGCAATCGGCTCGATCGTCGTGGTTCCCCAGGGCTGGACGTTGATGAAGGGATAACGATATTCGAGGCCGACCGTCGGCATCACGCGCAGCGCCTGGCTTTCGCCGGTCTGAAGGAAGTTCGACGTGCCGGGCTGGTTGGTCACCGAGGCGTCGATCGCGTCGGCGCGGAGACTGGCAAAAGGTGTCCAGATCTCGCCCGCGGAATCGGTGAACGACTTCCGCCAACCGACTTCGCCCGTCAACCGCGTATAGGTGCCGGGCATGCCCCTGAGCAGGCAGTTCGCCGGAGTGATATTCTTGGCCGGATCGGCCGAAGTCGGCAGGCAGGTGCCATTGGCCAACGCTGCCGCATTGGTCGCATCGAAGGCCGCGGTTTCGCGTGTCAGGCTGGTGAAGTTCGTCTTGTAACTGAATTCGCCGCCCAGCACCGGGTGGTTGATCACGTTCGAATAGTCGATCACCGGCGCCACGACCGGCACCTGGTTCTGCAGGCCCGAGAAGCTCAGATAATAGATCGTGCGCGCGTCGAAATAGCTGCGGTTGCCCACGCCCGTCAGATAGAGCTGGGAGACGGCTTCGGTCGGCAGGTTCAGGAACGAGCCCAGCGGATCCTTGTATTGGGCTAGCCGGTAGTCGGACATGAAGTAGTAGTCGGACAGCAGGACCCCGTCCCAGCCCCATACCCATTTATCGTTGAGCGCGAACTGGCCCTTGGATTCGATGCCGCCACGGAACTGGCGGTCGCCGGGTTGGCCGGCAAAGGCTCCCGGGTCGGTCTGGTCGATGCCGTAGGCACGGACCTGATAGGATCCGTCCGCCAGCCGTTGACGGAATTCGCCCTGCAACAGTACGCCCTGCTTCGATGTAAAGCGCGGACTGAAGGTCGCGTCGTAGTCGGGCGCGATGGCCCAGTAGAACGGAACTTCGACGCCGTAGCCAAAGGCCGTGTACGAGCTGAAGGCCGGCATCAGGAAACCGGTCTTGCGCTTCACGGTCGGATCGGGCGTGGAAAAAAACGGCATATAGGCCATCGGGACGCCGAAGAACTCGAGTTGGGCGTTCTCGAAGTACAGCATCTTTTCGGTCTGGTCATGAATGATGCGTGCGCCCTTGACCTGCCACAGAGGCGGCTTCTTCGGATCGTCCCTGCAGGGCGCGCAGGCGGTGTACACGCCGTTCTCGAACACCGTGAAGTTGCCACTGCTGCGATCGGCGCGCGTCGCCGCCATTCGGGTCTGGTCGGCGGTGTCGACGCGCAGCGAGTCGACGAAACCATCGCGGTAGTCGTCGCTCAGGTCCATGACGTTGGCATAGGTGATCTTGCCGTCCGCATCGGTCATGCGGATGTTGCCTTCGGCATGCAGCCGCTTGGTCTTCTGATCGTAGATGACCTTGTCGGCCTCGACACTGGTGCCGTTGTAAAACATCTGCACGTTGCCGACCGCCGACACCCGCGAGTTGTTGTAGTCGTAATCGACCTCGACCGCCTGCACCAGCATCTGTCCGTCGTTGGCGACGCGCGGCGGTTTCGGCCGGTGCGGGACCGGATTGTAGGTAAAGCTCTGCGCCGAGGCCGGGGTCGTCAGGGCAACACCGAGCAAGCCAGTCAGGAGCAACCCGGCCAGGAGGGCGAGGACCGTCCCGCAAACAGTAGCCAAGCGGGCGCGATGACGGCGCACGGCAGTGCGCCGCCTGGGTGGAGGCGACCGTCTCTGGAGGGCGGCGACAGCGGCCACTACCCGTCCTCCTGGTATAGCAAGGCCAAAAAGCCGGTGAGGCCGCCAACGCACACGGGCAGCCACGCCGCAGCGATCGGATGCATCAACTCGGCCTTGCTCAAATCCTCAGTTACTTTCGACAAAACGTAGAGCAGAAAGCCCGCACCCACGCCACTCAAAACCATCTTTTGCACGCCGCCGAAGCGGAAGAAGCGCAGGCTGACGGAAGCTGCCAGCATCACCATCGCGGCCAGCAGGAACGGTTGTGCGACAAGCTTATGGTACTGCAACCGATAGCCGGCGGTCGCGAATCCAGAGCTCTCCGAAGACCGGATATAGCTCGGGAGTTGCCAAAAAGACACAGTTTCGGGTGTCGAGAAACTGTTGCGGACCTGGGCCGGTGTCAGGCTGGTCGGGAGATAGAAGGTGTCCTGGTCGACCGGCGGCGCGTCGAGGGAATATCGCCGCACCGATTTGAAAACCCAGCGGCCTTCCTCAAGCGTTGCCTCGCGGGCTTCGATTCGTTCCTTGAACTGGTTGTCGGTGTCGAAGGTGAATACCGTGAGCCCGGTCAGCCGCACGCCCTGCTGCTCGCTGCGGACGGCGTTGATGATGGCCTGGCCATCGCTGTTGACCAGATTGATCCAGAAGCCCGAGGCGTCCTGGATGCCGCCGCCGGGCGCCGAGCCGAAGAGCTGCGCTTCCATCCTTTTTGAAGTTTCGCGCAGATCTGCCGACATCGGATTGTAAGCGGTGGTGGCCAGGATGCCGAGCACGATCGAGCTCGCCAGCGCCGGCGCGATGAACTGCCAGGCCGAAACCCCGGCGGCGCGCGCGACCACGAGTTCGAGGCGCCGCGACAATGCGAGGTAGCAGGTCATGGTCCCGATCAGCACACAGAACGGCGTCAGCTTTTCGAGCAGTTGCGGCACGCGAAACAAGGATGTTTCCGCGACCATGACGGCGGATGCCGAGACCAGCCCCGATGTCTTCCGGACCATTTCGATGTAGTCGACCAGAACCAGAAGCACGAAGATGCTGGCAAACACGCCAAGCGCCGAGATCACGAAGCGGCTGGCAAAATATCGCCCCAGCGTGTTGGTCATCATGCTCATGCGGTGACCGGACGTCCGAAAAACCGAAGCAGGCGCGCGTTGGATCGGTTGATCGCTTCCAGCAGCGCCGCCGGCGGTTCGACCACGGCGCCCGCGATGATGATCCAGAGCCCCGCACCGATCGCCGCGGCCAGCATCAGATATTGCAGGACCGCGGCGAACGGCGATTTGACCGTCACGACCGAGCAGGCGAATCCCGCCATCCGCAGCCCGAACACGGCCAGGATGGCGCAGCCGATTGAAAAATTGCGGCTCTGGCGGGTAGTGCGCGGCGCTCCCAGGAAGGCAAAGGTGAGGGCCGCGAATGCGAAGGGATAGATCGGCGCCATGAAGCGGTCATGCAGCTCGGCGCGGAACTGTCCGGCGAGCTGCGCGTAGACCGGATCGTTGGAAGCCGGCCAGAGCAATTCCCAGAGGTAGCGTTCGCGAATGCCGAGCGCGACGTCGTGGCCCTGATTCGAGAATTTGGACATATCGAACGCATAGCGGCCGAACGCGACCAGCGCGGGATCGCGCTTGCCGGCTTCGAAGCGCTGCAGATTTCCGTCCTCGAGAATCAGAAACGAGCCGGCCTCGTTCTTCAGCACCGTGCCATGGTCGGCGACGATGGTGACGCGTTCCTTCGGGTCGCGGCGGTCGTCGACGAAGATGCCGACGAGCAGTCCGCCGGGGCGCCGCTCCCGGATGCGGATGGTGAGGTTCTGGTCGAGCTGCGCGAAGCGGCCGGGCTGCAGGATGTTGGTGAGCACGTCGGCCGTGATGTCGGCATCCCATTGCTTGATCCGGCGCATGCCGTCGGGGGCGAGATAGGCGGCGATAAAGGCGACCATGACCGCCACGACGCAGGTGGCGTATACGAACGGGCGGAACAGCCGGAACGGCGAGAAGCCGGCGGCGTTCATCACGATGATTTCGGAGTCGGTGGCAAGCTTGTTCAGGGTGTGCGAAATCGCGATCATCAGTGCGATCGGCGCGATGATCAAAACCAGGGCCGGAATCACCAGACTGGTGATGCCCAGAAAGGTCAGGATGGTCTGACCCTGACTGGTCATCAGATCGATGCCCCGCAACGCCTGCGTAATCCAGATCACCCCGGTGAGGCTGATCAGAACCACCGCAAACGACGCCAGCGTCGTGCGAAAGATATACTTGTCGATAGACCCCATCGTTATCGCACGATCCCACCTGGCGAACCGGAACCGCGGCTGGCGACCGATCCTGAAGTCAGGATCCCCTTCGGTCCCGCCGCGCTCGCTCCGGCCGGCTCACACCCCTCAGTACCATCCCTTTGATCCGCCAACAAAATGGCTGGGCCATGGCACCCTCTGGATATGGTTAATAATTCGCCCGATGTGGCCCGCCAGCCACGGCCGGCGCTTGGCAGCGCGGCGCTTGGCAGGCCATAGTGCGCCGGACCCATTTCTCGACGGATGTGTTTCACACCCAACGAGACCCTTGGCCGGGTTTCCGATTCGGCTACAGCCCTGATTTCTGG
>JBDTKD010000021.1:0-7475 GCA_039935515.1 Bradyrhizobium sp. | reverse complement strand
CGGGGAAATCGCCACCGAGGAAGAACTCGGCGGTGCCGAGATGCACACCAGCATTTCCGGCCTCGGCGACTATCTCGCCGAGGACGACCGCGATGCGCTGCGGATAGCGCGCGACATCATGGCCAATCTGGAATGGGACCGGCCGGCCCGGACCGGGACCTCGCACCGTCCGCCGCGTCTCGACGCCGAAGAACTGCTCGGCGTCATGCCGATGGATCACAAGCGGCCGGTCGATATGCGCCAGGTGATTGCGCGCATCATCGACGATTCCGACTTCACCGAATTTGGCGCGGACTACGGACCCGCCACCGTCTGCGGCCACGCCCGGATCGAAGGCCAGGCCATCGGCATCATCACCAATAACGGCCCGCTCGATCCTGCCGGCGCCAACAAGGCGACGCATTTCATCCAGGCCTGCTGCCAGTCGCGCACGCCGCTGCTCTATCTCAACAACACCACGGGCTACATGGTCGGCCGCGCTTATGAAGAAGCCGGCATGATCAAGCACGGCTCGAAAATGATCCAGGCCGTGACCTCGGCCACGGTGCCGCAGATCACGATCTATTGCGGGGCGTCGTTCGGTGCCGGCAATTACGGCATGTGCGGGCGCGGCTTCCATCCGCGCTTCTGCTTTTCCTGGCCCAATGCCAAGACCGCGGTGATGGGCGGCGAGCAGGCCGCGGAAACCATGGCGATCGTGACCGAAGCCGCCGCCGCGCGACGCGGCAAGCCGATCGAACCGGCAAAACTCGAACAGATGAAGGCGCAGATCATTGGCGTGTTCGACGGCCAGATGGACGTGTTTTCGACCAGCGCGCGCGTGCTCGACGACGGCGTGATCGATCCGCGCGATACCCGCCCAATCCTGGCTGAGGTGCTTGCGATCTGCCGCGAGGCCGCGGCGCGCACTCCCCAGCCCATGCAGTTCTCGGTCGCGCGGCCATGAACCAGCGCACGCCGTTCCACAAGATCCTGATCGCCAATCGTGGCGAGATTGCGCGGCGGATCATGCGTACCGCGCGCCGTCTTGGCCATGGCGTGGTCGCGGTCTATTCCGATGCCGATGCCGAAGCGCTGCATGTGCGCGAGGCGGATCAGGCGGTCCGCATCGGTGAGGCGCCGCCGGCGCAATCCTATCTTCGGATCGAGGCCATTGTTGCGGCGGCCAAGGCCAGCGGCGCCGACGCGGTCCATCCCGGCTACGGATTCCTCGCCGAGAATCCGGGGCTGGCGCAGGCCTGCCGCGACGCCGGTCTGGTGTTCATCGGGCCGTCACCCGAAGCGATCAGGGCCATGGGCAACAAGGCCGGCGCCAAGCAGATCATGCAGGCGGCAGGCGTCCCCTGCGTTCCCGGCTATCAGGGTGCGGACCAGAGCGATGCCGCTGTCCTGACCGAGGCCGGCAAGATCGGGTTTCCCGTGATGATCAAGGCCGTCGCCGGCGGCGGCGGGCGCGGCATGCGGCTGGTCAAGGATGCTGCATCGTTTGCCGATGCGCTGCGCAACGCGCGATCGGAGGCGGCGAGCGCGTTTGGCAATTCCACCGTGATTCTTGAGCGGGCGATTGTCGATCCCCGCCACATCGAGCTCCAGGTGTTCGGCGATCGCCATGGCAACGCCGTCCATCTCGGCGAGCGCGACTGCTCGGTGCAGCGCCGGCACCAGAAGCTGATCGAGGAAGCGCCCTCGCCGGCGGTGTCGCCGGAACTGCGGGCGCGGATGGGCGCGGTCGCGGTCAAGGCGGTCCAGTCGATCGGCTATGAAGGTGCCGGCACGCTGGAGTTCCTGCTCGATCGCAGCGGCGCCTTCTATTTCATGGAAATGAACACGCGCCTGCAGGTGGAGCATCCCGTCACCGAAGCGATCACCGGGCTCGATCTCGTCGAATTGCAGTTGCGCGTCGCCGGCGGCGAGCCGCTCGGACTGGAGCAGAACGATATCACCTTCTTCGGGCATGCGATCGAGGTGCGGCTGTGTTCGGAGGATGCCGGTCATGACTTCATGCCGCAATCCGGCCGGATGGCGTTGTGGCAGATGCCTGACGGCATCCGGGTCGAGCACGCCTTGCAATCGGGTTCGGAGATCCCCCCGTTCTATGACTCCATGATCGCCAAGCTGATCAGTCACGGCTCGACCCGTGACGAAGCGCGCGGCAAGCTGATTTGCGGCCTCGACCAGACAAAAGCTTTCGGCGTGACCACCAACCAGGCCTTTCTGATCGCCTGCCTGCGGCATCCCGCTTTCGCATCGGGCGAAGCCACCACGGCCTTCATCGGCAGGCATGGTGACGAATTGCGGGCGCCCGGAAAGGATGCGAGCGCGACGCATGCCGCGCTGGCGGCGCTGCTGCTGGACGTGACGGATGCGTGCGCGCCGCCGTGGCGAGCCGGGCGCACGCTCGCCGCGACATTTCCCCGGTCGGTTCGCCTCGAGATCGATCGCGGCATTCATGATCTGGAGCTCGTGCGCGAGCGCGAGGGTGGCTATGCCGCCGATCTCGGCGGCGAGGTATACCGGTTCGAGATCGACGAACTCGGCTCCGATACCATCCGCTTTCGCAGCCGGGGCCTGATGGAATCGGCGGTTTTTTTTCGCGACCGCGACCGGCTCCATTTCCTGTATCGGGGTATCCCGGTTGCGGCCTGCAACCTCACCTTGGCCGCGCCCGCAAATGCGGCCGCGACCGCCGGCGACGGCAAGGTCCGCGCCGCCATGAACGGCCGCGTGGTGGCGGTGCTGGTCAAGCCCGGCGAGCGGGTCGAGGCCGGCCAGCCGGTCATGACCCTGGAAGCCATGAAGATGGAGCATGTCCACACCGCGCCGGTCTCCGGCACGATTTCCGCGATCGACGTTGCGGAGGGCGAGCAGGTGACGACCGGAAAGATTGTCGTCGAGATCGAGGCCAGTAAGTGAGTCTCGTCATTGCGAGGAGCAACGCGACGAAGCAATCCAGACTCGCGCGCGGTTCTGGATTGCTTCGCTTCGCTCGCAATGACGGTGTGCGACGACTGCGCTTCGTCCTCTCACCCCCTCCTGCCCGTCCCGTCGTTGAGCCAGCACGCCACCTGATGCTGCGCCCCGGCCAGCACCGGCCTCTCGACCTTGCAGCGCTCCATCGCATGGCGGCAGCGGGTGTGGAAGGCGCAGCCTGAGGGTGGATTGATCGGGCTCGGCACGTCGCCGTCGATTTCCGGCTTGAGGCGTTTGATCCGGGGATCGGCCACGGGTACGGAAGCGAGCAGCGCCTGGGTATAGGGGTGGCGCGGGTTGGCGAACAGTTCGGTCTTCTCGGCCAGTTCGACGATTCGTCCAAGATACATCACCGCGACGCGGTGACTGATGTGGGCCACCACGGCAAGGTCATGCGCGATGAAGAGGTAGGAGAAGCCGTGCCTGCGCTGCAGGTCGATCAAGAGGTTGATCACCTGGGCCTGGATCGACACGTCGAGCGCCGATACCGGCTCGTCGCACACGATCAGGCTCGGCTCGAGCGACAGCGCGCGTGCGATGCAGATGCGCTGCCGCTGGCCGCCGGAGAACTGATGCGGGTAGTTGTGCATCTGATCCGCCCGCAGTCCGACCTGTTCGAACAACTCGGCGACCCGCTCGCGCTTCTCGCGGCCGGCGGCGATGCCGTGGACGCTGAGCGGCTCGCCGACAATATCGCCCGCTTTCATCCGTGGGTTGAGCGAAGCGAACGGGTCCTGGAAGATGATCTGCATCGCGCGCCGGACCGGACGCAGCTCGGTCTTGCTGAGATGCGTGATGTCGCGCTCGTTCAGCCGGATGCCGCCACTGGTCGGCTCGACCAGGCGCAGAATACTGCGTGCCACGGTTGATTTGCCACAGCCGGACTCGCCGACAAGGCCCAGTGTTTCGCCGACGCCAAGCGTGAAGCTGACGCCATCGACCGCGTGCACAGTGCCGACCTGGCGGCGCAGGACGCCGCCGCGCACGGGATAATGCTTGACGAGGTCCGATACCTCGAGCAGCGCGCGGGGGTCGGTCATGGCGGCCCTGCGAGTTCCGCCGCGCGCCAGCAAGCCGCCAGATGATGGGTACCCCACGATTGCAGCGGCGGATATTGCTCGTGGCAGCGCACAATGGCGAGCTCGCAGCGCGGCGCGAACGCGCAGCCCGCCGGCAGCTTCGTCAGCGACGGCACCATGCCGGGAATTTCGGTCAAGCGCGCATTGCCGTTGGCGCCGAAGCTGGGCACGGCCGGAATCGAGGCCATCAATCCGCGAGTGTAGGGATGCCTCGGATGCGCGAACAGCTCGTCGACGTCGGCCTCTTCGACCTTCTTGCCCGCATACATCACAATGACGCGCTGCGCGGTCTGGGCGACCACGCCGAGATCGTGGGTAATCAGGATCAGCCCCATGCCGAGCTCGCGTTGCAGTTCGAGCACCAGCGCCAGAATCTGGGCCTGAATGGTGACGTCGAGCGCGGTGGTCGGCTCGTCGGCGATCAGCAGCGCCGGCCGGCAGGCGAGCGCCATGGCAATCATCGCGCGCTGCCGCATGCCACCGGAAAGCTGGTGCGGATATTCAAGCGCGCGCCGCGCCGGCTCCGGAATCCGGACCAGGCGCAGCATCTCGACAGCCTGCTTCCAGGCCTGCCGCCGGGTCATGCTCCGGTGCAGCCGCACCGCCTCGCTGATCTGGTCGCCGATCCGCATCACCGGGTTGAGCGAGGTCATCGGTTCCTGGAATATCATCGACATCCGGTTGCCGCGGATCCGGCGCATCGCGGCCTCGTCGAGACCGAGCAGGTCGCTGCCTTCGAGCATGACCGAGCCTCCGACGATCCGACCCGGCGGTTCCGGCACCAGCCGCATGATCGAAAGCGCCGTCACGCTCTTGCCGCAGCCGGATTCGCCGACGATCGCCAGGGTCTCGCCGCGACGCACGCTGAAGGAGACGTCATCGACGGCCCTGAACAGGCCCGAATTGGTGAAGAAGACCGTTTGCAGGCCCTTGACGTCGAGCACCATTTCCTGGCTGGGCGCCTCGCTCATCAGCCGCGCTGCCTCGGGTCGAGGATGTCGCGCAGCGCGTCGCCGAGCAGATTGGTTCCGAACACCGCAAGGCTGATCGCGATGCCCGGGAAAATCACCAGCCATGGTGCGGTGCGAACATATTCGGCCGCGGATTCCGACAGCATGCGTCCCCAGGACGGATAGGGCTCGGGAATGCCAAGGCCGAGAAAGGACAGCGAGGCTTCGGTCAGGATTGCGGAGCCGAGCTGGGCGGTCGCCAGCACGATCAGCGGTGCGAGCGTGTTCGGCAGTACATGACGAAGCGCAATCCGCATCTCGCTCATGCCGATCGACTTGGCAGCCTCGACGAACGGCAGCTCCCGTAGCGCCAGCGTGTTGGCCCTGATGACGCGGGCGACCGAGGGGATCAGCGGAATGGCGATGGCGATGATCACGTTCGGCAGCGACGGCCCGAGCGCCGCCGTCATCACCAGCGCCAGCACAAGCAGCGGCAACGCCTGCAGAATGTCGATCAGGCGCTGGAACAGAAGGTCGACCCAACCGGACAAATAGCCGGATGTAAGGCCGATCATCACGCCGAACGACGAACCCAGCACGGTGGAACCGATGCCGACGGCGAGCGATATCCGCGCGCCATGGACGATCCGGCTCCAGACATCGCGGCCGAACGAGTCCGTTCCCATCCAGTGCTGCAGGCTCGGCGCCGCCAGCGCATGCACGGAATCGATGCTGAGCGGATCGTACCGGCAGATCAGGTTGGCAAACGCCGCCGTCAGCACAAATGCCACCATGATGATCAGGCCGACGGTACCGAGCACGTTGCGTTGCGCGACGAACGCAAAGCGGCGCCAGCCGTGCGTCGAAAGCGCCCCGGCGCGTCTCAGTTCGGTATCGTAGTCGATCGCGGCCAAATCAGTCCCTGCCTAGTCGGTGTAGCGGATGCGCGGATCGAGCACCGCATACAGCATGTCGACCGTGAAATTCGCGAGCACGACGATCACGGCAATGAACATCACGAGGTTCTGCACGATCGGATAGTCGCGCCAGCGGATCGCTTCCACCAGAAACCTGGCGACGCCGGGGATGTTGAACACCGTCTCGGTGACGATCAATCCGCCGATCAGGAACGCCGCCTCGATACCGATCACGGTGATGACGGGAAGGACCGCATTCTTCAGTGCGTGGTGGTAGTTGACGGCGTTCTCGGAGGCTCCCTTGGCGCGGGCGGTGCGGATGTAGTCCTGCCGCAATATCTCCAGCATCGAAGAGCGGGTGATGCGCATCACCAGCGCGGCGCTGCGGAAGCCGACCGCCATGGCCGGCACGCAATAGGTCGCGACGGCCGCGCCAAAGCTCTGCGGATTGGGATTGAAGATCGGAATTTCCCCGAACATCGCGACCGACGCCATCAGGATCAACAGGCCGAGCCAGAACGCCGGCAACGACAGGCCGCTCAGGCTGACGACGCGCAGGACGTAGTCGAGCCGAGAGCCCTGATGCACCGCGCTGATCACGCCGAGCGGAACGCCGATCGCGGTTGAAAACAGCAGCGCCAGTCCGGCGAGCCGGGCGGTGATCGGAATACGCGGCAGGATCTCGTCGAGTGCGGGCTTCTCGGACACATAGGAATAACCGAGGTCGCCGCGGAGCAGCCCGCCGATCCAGTGCAGGTACTGCACGGCGATCGGTTGATCGAGCCCGAGCTCCTGCTGCAGATGCGCCTTGTCGGCGGGATCGACATAGCCCGCGGCATCAAACAGGATATCGACGATGTTGCCCGGCACGATACGCAGCAGCACAAAGATGATGACCGAGACCCCGAACAGGGTCACGAGCATCAGCGCGATGCGCCGCACGATATAAGCAAGCACCGGACTGCTCCCCGTTGAGGCTTTCTCTTCGTGCGCGGGCCTTATTTATCCAGCCAGACATCCTCGTAACGATAGCCATTGTAGGAGCTGTTCACCATGACGGTGATGCCTTTTACATAGGGCTGCCAGCAGGTGCCGGTGCGGCCGTGGTAGATGATCGGGCGCGCCACATCGTCCTGCAGCTTCTTGTCGATCTCCCAGACCAGCTTCTTGCGCTTGTCGATATCGGTCTCCTGCGACTGCTGATCGAACAGCTTCTCGATTGCGAGATTGCAGTAGTTGGTGTAGTTCCGTTCCGAATGACAGGAGTAGTTCTCGTAGAACGACTGGTCCGGATCGTCGACCGCATTGCCGGTGAGGTTGAGGCCGAGCGCATAGTCCTTGCGCGCAATCTTCGAGAACCAGTTGGCGGTCTCGACGACGTCCAGATCGGCATCGATATAGATGCTCTTGAGCTGATCGATCAGGATCACGGCGGGATCGCGATAGACCGGAATATTGCGGGTCGAAACCTTGACCTGCAGGTGCTTGTTCGGGCCGTATCCCGCCTTCTCCATCAGTTTGCGCGCCTCGGCGCGGTTGGCTTCGACGTCGGGTCCGTA